>JBLFWZ010000323.1:0-4663 GCA_047611905.1 Gammaproteobacteria bacterium
CGTCCTTTGGACGGGGAAGGAATTCTGGATCAATATATAGGTTGCTCAAATAGGACGTGGTTCGGAAGCCCAGTCCCAATGGGTAGTCGCTCAACATCCGAACTTGGGCATGAAATAGCGCAATTCTGGATCTTGCGCTTCCGTCCATCTCTTCTACATTATCTTTGGCAAGCAACATAGTGGATATTCGGTCCCAATATTGCGCGGGCGATTTCGCAATCAGGACGACCAAAGCGGCCGAGCCAAGCACGATGATATATTTTCTTCGGTTCTTTGGAGCGAAAAGATAATAGACCACGCCGCCGCACACTAATCCTAAAAATGCGCTGCGACTTTCTGTCTGTATGAACGCATTTGCAATGAATGGTACCGCTGCAAGCGTGGCCCAAAGCATCCGTCCTCTTTCGCTCAATACTATGGTCGCGGCGAAAAGCATCGCCGTGGCCATTACCATCCCCAAAGCATTTGAATCATTAAGCGAAGGCCCTCCGATGCCTTCCAATCGACCGGCTCCTGAGGCATCGAACGCCAACCATCCAAAATAAAAGCAACCCGTAATGTGAATAAATATAAGCGCGCGCATGTCCTTCACGTCTTGGACTATTCGGTACAATATGTAGGACAGCATTAAGTATTTCGTTTGTAGAATCAGGCCTTCCATATGTGCAGGGATGGCCCAGAACAACTGCAGCCACATCCAGCCAACGTAAATTATTAGAAGCTTGACAATAGTGTTGGATTGCCAGCTGGGGTAGTCCCCGGGCGGTTTTGACTTGCCTAAAGTAATTAGGGTGACGACCGCGGCGATAAGTGACCAGCGCAGGTCAGGCAAACCTGCCCCCCACCAGCGCACCTGTGGAAACAAATAGAAAACAGCGAGATAAGTATACAATCCCCAGCGAGGATGGACGGCGAACGACGCGAGCAATCCGGCAGCATAGAACAGCAGGAATAGAAGGCCAGTTACCGACATACGTAAACCTTTTAATTGTTCAAACGGTTCTGACTACCATTCTTATCGGCCCGACAGCACTCAGGCCTGTGCTACCGCGACACCAAAGTCGACCATGTCGGATACGTGCTGCGCCCGGTCTGCTGCCAGCGCCGTCAGGATAGGGAACGCCGTACGGTTTGTAAACGCTAATACTTGTCGAACTATAAAGTTGATGCCGTCGGCGGCGCTACACGCGCATCGTCGAGAGACAAAATGCTGTCGGCCAGCGGCCCAAGGCGCGAGTGTTAAGTAGGTAGCTCTATTTGGAGTCATATAGGCGATCGCTAACCGAACATGAACGAGTCGATTGTAGAAACTTCAAACTAGACATGAACGCTTACATTTGCCGCAGTACTAGCCCTTTTATCGGTGCGCGAGGCTCCGCTCGTCAACTTTAACTGCATAAACCCCGCCAGTAAGATGTGAGTATGGCAACGATTGACCTTTCGGCTGCGGCCGCGATTATCACAGCCTCGCTAAAACATCGTAATTTACGTTATGAGTCGGTCGTAAGAATGACGACTACCTATAAATCGGAAAGCAATTCTTTTAGGTATTTTAAGGGTACTGCGTATGTGATCGCACTGGGATCACTGAGCAGCGTTTCCTTCTTTTGCTTCACGAACACTTTATTAATGATTCCAACAACGTGCCCGTTTTCCATTCGAAAGAGCGGGCTGCCGCTGTTTCCGGGGTACGCGACGGCGTCTAGTTGATAGACGAAGTAAGGGTCCTTCAAGGCGTCGATTTGTTGCGCCGTAAGCTCACGCGCGGTCCTCGCCGGTATGGCGATCGGCGTCACTGCGGAAATAATCCCGGTGTGAGTTACAGGGTATAGACCTAACACGGCTCCAATTGGGAAACCTGTGAATCCGATCGCGGTACCTTCGGCAACCTTTCCTCCAGAATCGAGGGTCAATGGTGGTATTTTTGCACCGCTGATTTTCAGAATCGCTAAGTCATGTTTCTCGTCATTTGCGATCACTTTCGCGGGACGAATATCCGGGGTGCGCCCAGAACCAACGTACACCACGAGTTGTTCTTTCGGCGCAAGTTTGGAGAGATCGGGAATTACGTGGAAGTTGGTCGCGATTAGGGTACCGTCGCCAACGACGAATCCGGTCCCCATTAAATTATTGGGTGGCCGACGGACAGCCGAAAATGTCCCTATCCCGACGACCGATGGTTTTACCTTGGCGATTGTCTTCGCTATCGCGTTTGTGTCGTGCGCATAGCTGTTCGTCAGCGCGAAACTGAGGGCTATTGCAAATATAACGTGGAGAAATCTTAGAGTTCGATGTCCGAATTTTCGCAGTGTACTAATAATCACATTATTTCCGTGTCGTAATCTCTGTTTTATTGGCGCTGTGCCAACAATTTACGTTCCCACTCAATAGACGTCGAAACGATCGTCCTAAGATCGTCGAGTTTAGGTTGCCATCCTAAGATTTGTATTATCCGCTCTGCCCGAGCGATGAGCTTCGGTGGATCTCCTTCGCGGCGCGCTTCGTCAACGATAGCTATCGGCCGGTCGGCAAGATCTTGAACCATGTCTAGCACTTCACGGACGCTGAACCCGTGGCCATATCCGCAGTTCAATGTTGTCGATTCGCCGCTATCGCGAAGATAACTAAGTGCACGGAGATGCGCGTCAGCGAGATCCGATACGTGGATGTAATCTCGGATCCCCGTGCCGTCTTCGGTCTCGTAGTCCGTTCCATACACAAACACCTTCTCGCGTTTGCCAACAGCCGCTTCGGCGGCAACTTTGATCAGGAGTGTGGCACCGACGGTCGATTGCCCGATTTGACCTTCGGGGTCTGAGCCCGCGACGTTGAAATATCTCAAAATCGTGTAATTCATTTCTCCAGCCGCACACGCATCTCGGAGCATCCACTCGCTCATTAATTTGGAAGTCCCATACGGATTGATCGGGTTCGTCGGCGTTTGCTCGGTGCACTCGCCATCGATCGGTGTACCGTACACTGCCGCAGTCGATGAGAAGATGAAATTCTCGACTCGATTCTTGATGCAGCACTCGATTAGGTTGTGGGTATTGCACGTGTTATTACGGTAGTACTTCAATGGATCGCTGACAGACTCTGGCACGATGGTCGAAGCGGCAAAATGCATCACCGAGTCAATCTTCTGCGATTTGATGATCTTGGAAATCAGCTCAGCGTTGCCGGTATCACCGACTATCAGTTCACCATGCACAACGGATTCTTTAAAGCCCTTCGATAAATTATCTAGGACGGTGACGTTATGTCCTTCTGCGCCGAGCATTTTCACGACGTGGCTTCCGATGTAGCCGGCGCCACCCGTAACGAGAACATTGCTCATAGTTTTCCTCTTATCGCGACGGTCAGAAGTCGCTGGGTAGAATACACGGAAAATTCCTTGAACGGGTGCGAACCACTGCGCTTTCCTGTCGGCGGCATGAGTCGTATGCGGAGAGATCCGTCATCCATTAAATCGGCGACTCCAGTCTGCAAAACGGTCCAGCGAGCCGATTCCGCGCTGTAGTTACCGATCACAGCTCAGCACTGCATACCCTCGTCTATGAATGTGCCATTGGATATTCGGTTGGGCGAATGAGAAATAAATTCGAACATCTCGCCGTTATCGATATTCGGTTCTTCGCGACGCAGTGATTTCGCTGATAAACTGACACTCCAGTACTCGATAGTAATGAAAGCAATGGCTTCGAAAATAATATTATTCATTATTGGATCACTGCTGTCTGGCATTGCGAATGCCAACGATTACCCCACCTTAGAACGGGTTGATTATGTGTTGACGTGCATGCGCTTAGCCGGCGGCCAGACGATGGATAACCTCTACGCCTGTTCTTGCGAGATAGACGTCATCGCGCAAAGCGTGAAATTCGACGATTTTACGGCAGCGCGGACCTACGAAGTTTACGCAAGAATGCCCGGAGAAAAAGGCGGGTTGTTTCGCGATAGCCCCGAAGGTGATGGATTGAAGGACAGGCTGGGTACAGCGCGCCAAGAGGCAAAGAAGCGGTGTTTCATTGGAGTGAAACGCAACGATGCAATCGATTAAGCGACTGTAATACGGCGAGCCCTGGTGCCAAACGTCGAGGCCGCGCTGCGATTTCGAGTAAAGCAGGGTATGGTCCGTACTTGTATCGGCTAAGCGAAAGGTGGTGCTGAGTAGGAGATATACACTATAATTCTCGGACGGTACCAGAGCGCTTAGCGACAAAATTTTTTGATACGCCGAATTACTCTCAGGCAAGTTGTACATAGCGTGATAGCGGCTGGGGATAGGCGCGCGCGAATCCCCAAACAGTACGCGGCACAGACCATCAGCCATCAATTGCAGATACCTCTGGCGCGCTTCTCGATGCCAGCAAAATCTCCATTTCCCACCCGCGTTATCATCGGTTCTGCAGCACCAGGCAGTCGGGCTACTGAACTACTTGCCCATCGAAGGCGACAAGACGATCGGCGTCAAGATTTAATGGTCTGGGTTGGTCAAATTCCAGTTGAATTTATGGGCTGAGCTACCTGTCCTGTGCGCAATCCGGGCCGAACCGGAACGAAAATTAAACGAATTGAAAAACAAGAAGGGAAGGGCCATGAAAAAGGTGTCATTAATGCAGTATCTGAAAGTCATTATTACTCTGTTTGTCGTTATCGGTTC
>JBLFWZ010000324.1:0-4630 GCA_047611905.1 Gammaproteobacteria bacterium
CGCAAATATCCATACTGCCAGTATATATTCGTATCCGGGTACCATTCCCAAATTCCTTGATGGGCATTTTCCAACGCAATGTTCAAACGCTCATTGCTCTCGCGCAATTCGTTCTGGGTTAATTGCGACTGTGTGATATCGATGTGGGTGCCGATGACGCGCACCGCACGACCGGCCGCATCACGTTCTAAAACACGTCCGCGATTTAGGCAGGTTAAATAGTGCCCCGCTTTGTGCCTGAGTCGTTGTTCGCTTTCGTAAACGTCAAGCTCGCCTTTTAATGCGTCCCTAAGTGGTCCCTTCCAGGTCGCATGATCATCCGGGTGCATCAATAAATCGATGTCATGTGACACATTGTGGATATCCGATTGCGTATATCCGAACAATTCTTTCCATGTTTCTGAAACAGTGAACAAGTTCTGACGAGCATTCCATTCCCAAACGCCCTGGCGCGATCCTTCGAGAACCAAATTGAGCTCAAGCTCTTTACTCTGTAACTGAGCCGCAGTTTCTTTTAGTTCGGAGATTTCAACTTGAGTCCCGGAGACTAAAATGGGCTGGTTAGCATCGTCGCGTGTTGTGACTTCTCCGGCGCAGCGAAACCAACGATATGTGCCATTTTTATGTTGCTGACGGCAATCCAGTTTAAAATTCTCGGTGCGGCCTAACGAAACGTCACCCATCACTCGTTCAAATTCCTCACGGTCGTTAGGGTGAATTCGAGTGACTAGGTCTGTCAGCGTGTTACATGATTCGTCGGCGCAATAGCCGAGGCAAGCGCGCCATAAGCCAAATTCGCGAAAGCGTCCACTGCTTGGCTCCCATTCCCAAATTCCAGCTTCAGCGCTGTTCTGTACCACATCGAAGCATCGGAGAAGTATCTGATCATCAACGGATTGCCGATCGCGAACGCGACATTCGTTGATAAATATAATCGCAGTGTCAGGCTTGCCGTCGGAGATCGGTACGACCTTCAGATCAACTAGTTTTGAGGGTTGGTTGCACGAAGCGTTGATGTAGACAGCGTTGTAGAAAACCGGCTCAGCGCTGACACGTAGTCCAAGGAAATCTGATAGTGACGGCGGTCCCTTGCTAACGTTATCGATCCAAGGGAGAGAATCTAAGGTTCGAAGAATTAACGAACTCAGTTCGATATCGAACAGTTCCGCTGCACTAGTGCTGGCTTGACGGATTCTGCCATCGGCATCGACGACCAAGATCCGTTCGTGCAAATGAATAAGTAGTTCAGCCGACCACGGGGTGGCTATCGAATCAGTTTCTTGCCCCCGACTCGGAGAGAATTCGTATGCGGCCATAGCGCTAGTTAAATCTCGATAATATCAACATGATTGTAGTTAAATAATGCATATTTTCTATATATTGGATATTTTATCTAAAACTAACATTAGGTTAAATTGATAACGATCTCGTCCGGCTTTCAGAGCGTAGGGTTAGCTAAGCCGTGTTTCTTTGCTGGAGCGCTAGACTTATATCGGCAGGAATCGCTTGAACTGAACAACGGCCCTGGGCCGCCAACCAATTATTCGTGACCGCGCAACTGATAGAGGCATTCGACATGCAGAATCTGAAACAATTGTCGAAACACGTACTTACATATTCAACGCTGTTCGCACGACATGGCCACGTCGGCTGGAGGAAATGGCTATCGTAATTGATCGTCCGGAGCACACTAAGCACCGAGGCTTACACTGGGACGTAGATCGCCGCGAGCTCGCGTGAAACCCGTACGGTCGTCGTTGAAAATAAATTCAGCCATCCATGATTTGGGAAATCAACCTAACGAACTCTGCTGTAGGGTGCGTTAACCGTATCCTTGGCCGAATGACCCGATTGCGCCCCCACCGCCAGAAATCTTGCCGTCAATTGCCGTCGAAGTCACTTCGCGCAAAACATTCAAGTATCCGTCGGTTGTTTGCATTTGCTCGGTGTACCCGTTGTCGTGCAGAAAACGGTGCATTAGCTGTAAGCGATAGCAAGGCACCCACATGATCAAATGGTGCTCTAGGTGATAGTTCACATAATAGGGAGCGATAAATACTCTTTCTAGCCAATTAACGTAGGTGGTACGAGCCACGCCGAATGGATCGTCCGGGCCGCGCACAACTGCGTGTTCGGCGATGTTGCGGATCCTTAACACAACTTGATACCAAGTTAGCATCGGCAATAACCAGCACACGACATACAGCCAGCCATATCCTGATGTGGCAAACAACACAGCGATAACGAGGTTGGCGAGGGTAGCCGGACCTAGCTCAGACCAATAGTGCGACCATCGATCGCCCAGTGCCGCGAACTTTCCACCGAGCGCGTTAGCTATTTGAAATCTGCGTTGCGAATATCCGGAGCGACCGACTAGATCGCGCAATAGTTTGCGCCTTAAGCTAGCTCGACTAATCGGGTAGTGGCCGGTTAATACCGCGTCTGGGTCTCCGTCGCGCAACGTGCGGGTATGGTGAATTAGGTGATAGCGTCGGTAGACATCCACATCTGCGAGCATGGGTGACCCGCAAAGCCATTGACCGAGAAACCGGTTCAATGTCGGCGATTTAGTCAAAGCACCGTGTGCGGCGTCGTGCATCAAAATGACTAACCCTAGTTGTCGCGAGCCGATAACCATCGTGGCGATGATGATCACAAACGGGTTCGGGAAGGCTGCCACGAAGCCCGCCGCCAGAGCAATCACGACCCAGGCGTGAACGACTAGCGCGCAGCCAAGAAAGTCCGATCGATTACGCACCGCATTGAGCTGAGTTGCGTTAAGAACGTCCCTCGCGCGGATGTTTTCTCTCATCGTCAAAACCTAAAATCATTGACTTCACCGGCGACGATTGTCTCATAAAGTTCTATCTAGTTCGTCCGTTGATGCGCAAACACCGTGTCGTCGATTAGGATAAGCACATGGACGCTATTGATAATCCGGCTATTTTGTAATGGGAGGAAAATGCATGACCCACGGGCACTGCTTATGTCGAACTGTCAGCTGGCATTACGGTGGAGCGTCTGACCGACTTATGCATTGCCATTGTTCAATGTGCCGAAAAACTCACAGCACGCCGTTCGTTAGCTACTTAATTGGATCAGCCACGCACTTCGGTTTCGAATGTAGCGAGCAATCGATCCGATCGTTTTGAATCTTCACCGAGCTTTATTCCTTCGTTTTGTCAAACTTACGGATAAGTGTTGCCGAATAATCATCTTCTGCGACATCCTCGCCATCCCAGCCGGCTCCGTCGACGGTAATCTTCATGTCGAACCGAATGCACATATTTTCACTCGGTGGAAAGCACCGTGACATAAGATCACAGACTCCTTGCCCCAACACGACAACTACCCTGATGTGCCGGAACCCGCCGTCCGGAGGGAGAACCTAAGCTCCACGCGCGAAGGCCTATTGCGAGGCAGCTGCTTATCCGGCGACGTTGCATTCAAAGTGACCGATGATTTTTCTGCAGTTTACTATTGTCATAGTTCGCGGTGTCGTAAAGCCTGTGCTGCGGCGCACGCGACTAACGGCGTAACAAGAAATGCGAACCTCGATTTCATAAAAGGCGAGACGCCTACTCGATCTTACAAACCGGATGATGCACGTTACTTCACCCAAGTATTCTGCCAGCGTTGCGGTTCCGCCTTACCTGCGATATACAAAGCAAGCCAAATCGCCGTGGTACCCTTCGGGGCGCTCGACGACGATCCTTTGCGTAGCGCCGACGGTCACATTTTTGTCGCTTCAAAATCATCGTGGTATCCGATCACGGACAAGCTGCCGCAATTTCCTCGTGGCCCGAGCGCGAAATAAAAAAACCACTACCTCGCACGATTAACGGAGAATAATTCTATGAATGTTGCCTACGATGAGCCCGCTAATATCTACCAAGTGGAGACTTGTGATTTGTGTATCGTGGGAACGGGCATCGCGGGGATGAACGCGCTGCAGGTCGCAAGCCAATATTTACCGGCCAGCGCAAAAGTGATTCTAGTCGATAAGAATCCGGACATCGGTGGCATGTGGACCGAAACCTACGACTATGTTCGACTTCACCAACCGCACGAACTGTTTACTGCCGGAAACATCCAGTGGACGATCAATCAGGACGCTGCCTATCTAGCGTCAAAACCCGAAGTGCTCGATCAATTTCGCCATTGTTTGAATCTACTGCGAGACAAGTTCTCCGTGGCGGAATTTTACGGATATAACTATGAAGAACATCGTGAGGTTTCGACCGACACGGGCTATGAAGCGCATGCCATTTGCACCCCAATGCATGCGAACAAAAGGCCTCTATTAATCAAAGCAAAGAAAATGATCAAAGCCCTAGGTTTCCGAATCCCCACAAACGATCCGTTGAAATTTTCCAGCCCGAATGTTAATTCTTTGTCGCCAAACGAACAAACCGTTCTCGCCCCTGAACTAGCCGAAAGCGAGGCACCGATAGTCGTCGTCGGCGGTGGCAAGACCGGCATGGATACGGTTCACGCACTCGTAACGAAATTCCCGAACAGGCAGATCGATTTCATCGTCGGCGGCGGAACAATCTTCATAAACCGAAATAAAGCATTTCCAACAGGTCGGAGACGGTGGTGGGGTGAGCCAACGACGTTGGAGTACACA
>JBLFWZ010000325.1:0-4585 GCA_047611905.1 Gammaproteobacteria bacterium
GAAACACCAACACGGAATACTCGTTGAACGCGGCGACGATGAGTTCGAAAACCTCGTCGCTTACGCTTCGTGTCAAATCGATGCCGCGAATTTCCGCGCCAATATGCGGATGCAGTTTGTGTACCGTGAGTGCGTTGGGGCTGTTGGTCATTTGAAAATTCCGCGGCTTAACGCGTTCTCCGAAATAGTTAAATAGACTCCACCGTGTAACCAATCTTAGGGAAGTGCACTGCCACGCTGCCCACTCTCGGATCTTCGCGATAAATAGTGACGCTCGAGACCGTCGTTCCGACTAAAGTCCCGGTGATCTGAGCTTCCGCATAATCTGACGGCGAAACGCACACCTTGGTTCCGGCTGCGATGCCAATCGGATCGCGCGGGTCGATACCGGTAGCGGGTAGCGGTTCCGCCGCTTGAGCGACATCAAGTGCGGCCGAGGGCTCCATCTCACTGCGCGTTCCTTGCCCAATTGCCGCCAAACGGTCTAGCCACAAGCCAATGCTAGGGATGTGTTTGTATGCCCGTTCTGCTTCGGCGGGCGCAAAACGAATCAAAAACCACGGGTCCCACATCGCGTGGATATCTGCCCATCCCGGCCGATCGCCGGTCAGGAATGGTCGACCATCGGAGAGCTGCTGGCGGATAAAATCGGTATGCGCATCGAGTTGTGCACGGTAGCCGGCAAGTCGAGGTCCCAAGGTGTCGGTGTCGAATTGCGTTTGCCACATTTTCTTTCGGTCTTCGTGAAAATGTTCTGGCAATTCGAGACTGCCGGCAAACGGATCGTCCGCGCCCATATAGATAGCAACTGAAGCGACGACGTAAGGACCATTTGCCCAGCTCCCAAGCGCCATCGCCAGCCCGGGATTTCCATCGGGGAAAATAGAGGGTTGCGGGTGTTGGCGTTCGAGTAATGCGGCGATAAGTTGCGTATCGCAATAGATGTCCGCGCCTAATTGAAATACCGGGGTCCTGCGATAGCCGCCAGTTAATGGTGTCAGATTTGGCTTTGGCATTGCGGAAGGAACGATAACCGAGCGCCAGCTAAGATTTTTGATGCCGAATACGAGTCTTATTTTCTCCGCGAACGGCGCCTCGTCGTAGTGGTGCAAAATAAGTTCAGGCACTTGTAGTGGTCCTTTAATGGTCGTCCGATAGGATCAAAACGTTAACATAGATTAGGATAGCTACTGAAGCTCATTCCGTTAACCGAACACGGCTAAAACACTTAACAGCTGGCCAGATCCTAATAGTGCAAATGGAACCTGAGGCCGAAGCGCAAGTGCGAGCGCGGAAGTTCGGACGGATACCTGCTATCGGTAGCTAATTGACAGAAAATAAGGAGTGGCGATGACTCAGGCCCATCGGCGTCGATTCCTGCGGCGCGCACGCGATTTTGCCGCCGCTGTTGGCGGAGCGTTGGTTGCGCCACACGCGACGGCAGCGATTGAGACGACGAAGTATCAAGGCGCACCAACCCGGGAATACGGTTCGCGGTCGCGATTCGAAACACTTAAACGCGTGGTCATACCGGCGCGATATCCTGCCAGCACCGCTTCCTGGACGCCGCTCGGCGATTTGGATGGGATCATTACGCCATCGGCACTGCACTACGAACGCCACCACGCGGGGGTGCCCGATCTGGATCCCGCAACGCATCAACTCACGATTCATGGTTTGGTCGAACGGCCATTGGTATTTTCGGTTGCCGATTTGCGGCGTTTTCCGGCGGTCCATCGCATTTGCTTTTTGGAATGCTCAGGCAATAGTTATCAGGGATATCGCGGGCCCGCTGGCAAAGACGTTCAACAAACTCACGGGCTCACGTCATGTACAGATTGGGGTGGGGTCGCACTGAAAACCGTTTTGAACGAAGTGGGTATTCAAGCAGACGCGCGGTGGGTAGTCGCCGAAGGCGCCGATGGAGCAGCCATGACGCGGAGCATCCCGCTTGCAAAATGTCTGGACGATGTGATCCTCGCCTACGCTCAAAATGGCGAGGCGTTGCGGCCCGAGCAAGGTTACCCTGTCCGGCTGTTGGTGCCGGGCTTTGAAGGTAGCATCAGCGTTAAATGGCTACGTCGTCTAAAACTCACGGCATCGGCGTATTACACGCGCGAAGAAACATCTAAGTACACGGATCTGATGGCGGACGGTCGAGCTCGCGAATTTACGTTTGTGATGGAGGCGAAGTCGGTCATTACGTCGCCGTCGGCTGGTCAACAATTGTCTGCGCCAGGCTTTCATGAAATTCGTGGTCTTGCCTGGTCTGGTCGCGGCAAAATCGTACGTGTGGATGTGAGCGTCGACGACGGTAAGAGTTGGCGAGAAGCGACCATTCACGGACCTGTACTTCCGATTTGCCACACGCGATTTTCGCTTGATTGGGAATGGCACGGCAGCGTCAGTACCTTACTTAGTCGATGCATCGACGAAACGGGCTATACGCAGCCTAGCCGCCAGCACTTAGTGCAACAACGCGGTGAGCATGCGTTCTATCACAACAATGCAATGCAACGCTGGCGGATCGACTCGGCTGGTCTGGTCCACAATGAGTAACCGAAGTCGGTCGCGGCGCGGCGCGCGAATCGGCGTGCGCGAATGCGCTTTCCAGTATCTGCGATTGATCACGCTGGTGCTTTTATTTTCCGTCACGCTGAGCGGCACAGCCGATGAGAACGCGCAGCCGCGCTACGGGATCGGGCGTTCAGCGAGTCCCGATTTAATCGCCAAATTGGATATTGCCATTGGCCCTCAAGGCGACGAGCTACCCATCGGGCGCGGTACGGCCACACAAGGTCGAGAGCTCTACCTCGACCGTTGCGCAATTTGTCATGGCGAGCACGGCACCGAAGGACCTGATCCCATGCTAGTCGGTGGGCACGGCAGTTTGGCGAGCGACAAGCCAATCCAAACGGTTGGCAGTTATTGGCCCTTCGCGACGACCTTATATGATTATATTTATCGCGCGATGCCGTTCTTTACGCCAGGTTCGCTGGTTCCGGACGAGGTCTACGCGCTATGCGCTTATATACTCAACGCCAACGGCATCATTGACAAGGATGCCGTGATGGATCGGACGAGCCTAGCGGCGGTTCGCATGCCGAACAGGAATGGATTTATTTCGGATCCGAGACCCGAGCGGCCAGCCGATGAGTGAGATCGCATTGGAAGAATGGATTGGCTCTCCCGCGTGCCGTGATTTATTCGACCTCGCCGCGCGCGAGAGCACGAAACCAGCAAAAAATGAATACAGAGAGGTTGGGTTATGAGAAAAGCGAATTGCTTAATAGTGTGGGTCGTGGTGATATTTATTTGCGTCACGATGGACGTTTTTGCTCACGGTGGTCATGGCGGTAGCGCACAACTGCAAAAGCATAACAACGATCGAACGATTGCGGCGCAGGCTTATGGCGGACTTCATGAGGACAAAGGTGAGGTTACGATTTCGTTCTACGGCAACATCGCATTTGAGATTACCTCACCGCGCGGCGTGAAAATGTTTATCGATCCGTGGCGCAACGACATCACTGGCATGTTCCCGCCGTGGTACATACGCGATATGCCGATCGTTCGTACCGACATCGCCATGGTCACCCATGCCCATTTCGATCACGACGGCGTCGATCGCCTACAGGCGGACATGGTCTTGGAGCGGATGGCAGGCAGATTTAAATTAGCAGACGTACTCGTAACCGGCATCGCCGATAAACATGTGTGCGAAACACAAGGCGAAATTGTCTATCGCCAGCTCGTCATCGACTTTATCGATCAAGATCCTTGCCCGCCGAATGAAACCTTGCAGTGGGATAACAGTATGTATCTCATCGAGACGGGCGGGTTACGCATATTGCATTGGGGCGACAACCGTCAAAACCCGCCCGAGCGCGTCTGGGAAATGATCGGCGACGTAGATATCGCGATATTAGCAATAAGCGACGACGGACATATCTTGAGTCAGAAGTGGGCCGACATCGTCATGAAGAAAACGAAAGCAAATATTGTCATTCCCGGGCATTACTTTGTAGAAGGCGTCAACATTCCTGAAGCCTATGGTCTCGAATCCGCGGCGCAATGGACTGCGAAACACGAGCACACCTTACTCGACTCTGGCACGATTACTTTGCGCCCAGAGGAAGTAAAAAAATACAATCAACACGTGATGTATTTTGGTGACCACGTCGCCTACCCAACCGGCGGTAGCTTACCGAGGAACCCGCCAGGTGCACTACCGGACGTGCCGGAACCGGCGCGCGCGTGGAAACGTTTCGCGCCTAAGTAGCCGTCGCGGAGTTGATGCCAGCATCGTCACCTTCTGCTGCGAGCGATGACAAGCCATACCTGATCTGGCTGCTCGTGTTCATTTGTTTTATGACGTTGTTTGAAGGCTACGATCTTCTCATCATCAACCTCGCGCTACCGTATTTGGGTACGGATTTCGGTGTCGACTCGCAAACCTTGGGCAGCGCCATTGGATTGATCAATGTGGGGACCATCCTGGCATTTATTCCAGTGCGGCTCGCCGATCGATATGGCCGCCGGCCCGTTTTTCTGTGTGCTGTGTTGGGTTACACAACATTCACTT
>JBLFWZ010000326.1:0-4579 GCA_047611905.1 Gammaproteobacteria bacterium
ACGACGAAGCGGAATTGATTGATACGGTAGGCCAATTATTGCGCAGCGCGGACTTGCGTGATCTCGCGGGTTCAGCTGGCCGGCGGATCGTGTCGGAAAATAAAGGCGCGACGAAGAAGATAACCTACATTATCGATAAGATGCTGGAAAATAGGAAAAATTTGGCCGCCTAGCGCTTGAGTGTCGGTGAATTTGAGCGCCTAATTCAGGGAATAGATATCAGTTTGATACTCAGAAAGGCGTATAATCCGCGCGGCCAGGCGGGTTACGTGCCCTTGAACATCAGGTAGTGGAGAAGCGAGTATGAAAAATTTCAATCGACTCAGTAATATCGCCGCGTGGCTGCTGTTGTCGCTTCCAGTTGGCGTTATGGCGCAAGCACAGATATTCGCCTACCCGAGTGCGGGTCAATCGGAAGAGCAGCAATCTAGAGATCGATTCGAGTGCCACCAATGGTCTGTAAGCCAGACTGGATTTAACCCAACGACGGCGCAACCGTTGCCGCCTCGTGCCGCGGTGCAGGCGCCGCCGCCCCAACAAGCTTATAACCAAGGCTACGAACAGCGTCCGTACGGTAATAGTCGCCGTCGTAGTAGCGGCGGATTCCTCGGGCTAGGAAATGGGGGCTTTTTCGAAGGCGGTGGTGCGATTGGCGATGCGGCAACCGGCGCGGCGCTTGGCGCGGCTGGTGGTGCAATTGCGGGAAACGCGGGCAAAGGTGCAGCAATCGGGGCACTCTCATCGACGGTGTTTGGTGCGTTTTCGCGTTCTAATTCGAATTCCCGATCAAATTCGCAGAACCAATACCAACAGCAACAGCAACAGCAACAGCAATATCAACAAGCCCAGCAAGCGCAACAAGCTCAAGCAGACCAAGCGTATCTAGAGCGAATCGACCGCACCGACGAATACAATCGCGCCTATGGCGCCTGTATGCGCAGTCGCGAATATACGATAAATTGATTAAGTCTATTTTTACGCGAGGGGCTTTTAGCGCAGCATTTTCTGAACTGCTTTAAAGTGCTGATGCTTAGCATCGGCGAGCCATTCGAATATCACCGATTCGGCACTTACC
The DNA here is from genome assembly GCA_047611905.1 of Gammaproteobacteria bacterium. GTDB lineage: Bacteria > Pseudomonadota > Gammaproteobacteria > UBA11873. Next base: position 1,076 of record JBLFWZ010000326.1, read on the forward strand.
ACGTGCACGCCGCATTGGCGCATTCGCTCTAAGGCGTTCTGATAGTTTTCCAGCCGCCGCGAACATATCGCATCCTCTACGACGTACACCTCGTGGTTATCGCTGAGGAGATCGAATGCCGTTTGTAACACGCACACATGAGCCTCCATGCCAACCAGGATCACTTGCTGTCTGGCGCTGTTTTGCAACGCTGCTCCGAAACCTTCCGCGTTAGCGCAGCTAAACACGGTCTTTTCGAAAAAACTGCTGCTGGCCGGGAGCGCTTCGGATATTTCGTTTATCGTGGGCCCGAGTCCGCGCGGATACTGCTCCGTCGCGAAAACTGGCACGTCCAGCAAGCCTGCCGAACGCGCCAACAGCGCGGAATTATTTACCACGCGATTGAGTACTTTGCCGGGCATTGCGGCACCTAAGTTTTCCTGAACATCAATCACGAGCAGGATACTCGCGTCGGCAGAGCATTTAGCGCTAGTCGCAGATGTAATATCACCGGCCATGTCACATACACTCCTCTAGAATGATTAAAATTTGATCAAATCTAACGTCCGATTGCGTTCGCATTAGCGTTCGACCAACCAGCTATTGGCGACTGCCAAGTCTTCATCGTCCAAGGTGCCGGCCGCTTGTTTTAATCGCAAGATGTCGAGAATATAATCGTACCTCGCACGAGAAAAATCGCGTCGCGCCTCAAACAACCCGCGTTCAGCATCCACAACGTCAACGGCTGTACGAGTTCCGACTTCGAATCCAGCTCGCGTCGAATCGACCGCCGTACTTGATGAAAGAACCGCTTGGCGCAGCGCTTTTACAGTGCTGATTTGTGCGATGACGCCGAGATAGGCTTGGCGCGTTTCGCGGAAAACGGCTCGCCGCGCCTGCTCTAGACGTTGTAGCGCGGCATTGTGTTCATGAGATGCCTGGCGCGTTCGAGAATTGACTCTGCCGCCCTGGTAAAGCGGGACATTCAACTCTAATGCGATATCGCCTTGGGTGACTTTACTGCCGCCGAATCGGCCGCCTTGGGCATTAAATCCGTGGCTGCCGACTAGGTCTATCGTGGGAAAATGGCCTGACGACTGCACACGGATTTCTTTTTGAGCGATTTCCGATGCGGTATTTGCTGCGGAAATTTCCAGGTTTTGTTCTAAGGCGGTTTGCGTCCACGCCTCAATATCTGAAGGTTCCGGCGGAGTGAGTTGTATGGTGTCGCCTAAAGTTGCGAGTTTGTCGTAGTAGACTTGTGTCGTTTCACGCAGCGCCTCACGTGAATTGTCTAGCTCATTTTCCGCGATAATCTGACTTGCAGTTGCTCTGTCGTAACCTGCTTGTGCTTCTTGAACATCGGTAATTGCAATCAGTCCGACTTCAAATCTTTGTTGCGCTTGGATTAGTTGTCCATTGAGCGACTGTTTTTCGGCGGTCGCGAAATCCAAATTATCCTGGGCGGCCAAGACGTCAAAATATTGTTCTGCGACACGGATTATCAGGGCTTGCTGCGCGGCTGCGAGTTCGTAGTTGGCCTGTTGCAAACGGAGGTCGGCTTGGTCGATTTTCATGTAGCTATCAAAATGAAACACGGGTTGGTTCAACGAAATCCGAAATTGCCTTCCCGTGTACGCCACTTCACCGCCCGCGCCAATACCTGCTTCTAGAGCAATATCTTGCTGAACGCGGGTTACGCTTCCATTGAAGCTGAGCGTTGGTAACCAAGCTTCAGCCTGCGCTTGGGGAATTCCCTCGGCAGCAGCTAGTGCATTGGATCTTGCTTCGCTGTAAGTAGGATCGGTACCGTGCGCCCGCTCTAGGACAGTTATTAAGTCGACAACTGCCCAGGCGCGCATGGGGGCGACAGCACTCAGAGCAAAAGACATCGACAACACGGCTAACGCTCGCGATCGTCGGCATAAACCACCATGTTGTTTTACTCTAAATAGGCGCGTGCTTGTGCGGCTAAATCGCCGTATAGCAACGCCGATAATCGCGCAGGCTGAGGCGCCGCGAGACGATGATTTGACCAACACGGATTGCGAAATTTTCGTGTGTTTCGAGTCGCCCACACTACTGGCAGTTGAATTCAGCATTAAAAATTGAATTGTGACTTTGCTTCGCCGCCTGTCAGCGGCTTGAGGTCTGTTTCGAATAGAGATTCCGTAGTGAATTCGTGTTCGCCGACTCGCGTAATAAGGACCGCGTCCATGACGGGGCTGGTACCAATCACCATAAATAATCGGCCGCCAATGGTGAGTTGATGCTTAATTGTTGGTGACGGCGCGGCGACTGAGCCCGTCAAAACGATGGCTTCATAGGGTTCGTTCGCGCTCCAACCGAGAATCGCATCGCCCTCGAAAAGTTCAACGTTATGAATTCCATGGGCGTCGAGATTCTTTTTCGCAAGCTCAGAGAGTCGCGGCAGAATTTCAACGCTCACAATGTGCCCTGAGCGATGCGCCAATAAGGCAGTTAGGTAGCCGCTGCCGGTGCCGATCTCGAGAACGCGATCTTTCGCCCCGAGATTCAAAGTTTGAACGATGCGCGCCTCGAGTTTTGGCGTCATCATCGTCTCGCCGTAGCCGAGCGGGATCGAAGTGTCAGAATACGCTAGCGTTCTATAGGCTTCGGGAACGAACTCATCCCGGGGAATGGCGGAAATACTGTCGAGTACGTTCTGGTCTAGGACTTCCCAAGTCCTGATCTGCTGTTCGACCATATTGTTTCTGGCTTGTTCGAAATCCATAACTCACATCTCGCCTTGGTGTTGCTGGTGGTCCGCTAGAAAATTATCGAGTCACCGACACTAAACCCTGCATGAAGACAGTCTCAATAGAGCTCTAGCTTGCGAGGCGTAGAGTATACTACACCGGTCGCTATCCGCATGCCCTGAAAAGAATCGCTGAGTGGTCAAGATGCGAGGCGCTGACTTAGCGAGTCTGTCTTATCAATCGTGTCCTCGCGTCGCGTGTGTTGAGAAGTTCTATCTAGTGCATCTGCGACAAGCAGAATTCCAGATTCGGGATTGCGGCGCAGGGCGTTACTCGGGTCGTATAAGCCGCGAACACCATGAATTAATACTGGGCGCAAGGACGGGTTTGGTCTGCTGTCCCCGCAGTAAAGACAGATTCTGACTATTTCAATCGTGCAATCGATGTCGATTTCAGCCTCAAACATCGGATGACCATTTTCAAGCTGTTGATAGCCTCCGTGGGGGTGCGAGTGCCGCGTCGCGGTTGCAATGAGTCGGCGCTGCGCACGTTCCCAAAGCTGGCGATCTCCGAAATAGTGCGCGAAATGAGCCAAACTCGCGGTAAATGCAACGTCATCGTCGAGACTGTTGAGAATCCCAAGCGCTTGGTCTTGCCGGTCGACGCATCTCATTACCGAAAGAAAGAGCGCCGCCCCGTCTCGGACAAAACTCGACAAATCGTACGCCGTTCCGAACTGATGCACCGCACGAGCGTACCAACAACGATCTCTTAGCCTCAATTCCGTGCCAGCGTTGCGCGATAG
>JBLFWZ010000327.1:0-4568 GCA_047611905.1 Gammaproteobacteria bacterium
AGGATCGCTAAAGGAGTTGTTCGGCGTGTTGCAACAAGCCTCGGGCGACGCGCGCGGGCAGTTCGAAAATTCCCCCACGCAAGTCCAGTTTCCAGAACGCAGTGAGTTCTTAAGCGGACTTGCGCGCAAAATGGGACAAACGAATCGTTTGGCGTCACTCGAAGAGATCCGGCGCTTGTGGTATGAGCTTCAGCGCGAAATTACGGAATCCGGCAAGGTCGTGCGCTTCCCCGCAGTTGTTATTACGGAACGTGGAGACGAAGTAGAACAACAGGTCACTCGTATCGGCGCATTTAACGTCGTGTCGAATGGTAAATACCTGAAGTTCGAACCGACAACCGGCCATCTCGTGGAACTCGCGCGCCAGCCACCCGGGCGCTACTTGGAGAAAATTGCAGCCTTAGAAAGTGCTGCGCGCGGAACAAGCGTACCGTTCGGACTCGATCCATCGCGTGGCCAAATATTATCGCTACTCGTGCAAACACCGAATCTTCGTGAACGCATCGACCAAGGCGGTGCAGTCGGGTACGTAATTATTGCACTAGGGTTTCTAGCCTTGTTGATCGCATTCGAACGATTGATAGCCTTGACGATCGTGAGCATGAAAGTCGCGGCCCAAGCGCGCAACGCAGATAACCCAGGCAACAATCCGCTCGGACGAATATTGCAGGTGTACCACGACAACCCCAAAGCCGACGTCGAAACGCTCGATTTGAAACTGTCTGAGGCCATATTAAAGGAAACGCCAAAGATAAACCGATTACTAATGTTCCTAAAAATAATCGCGGTGGTCGCGCCACTTCTAGGACTTCTAGGCACTGTGATTGGAATGATAATTACGTTTCAGGCGATCACTTTATTTGGCACAGGCGATCCCAAACTCATGGCTGGTGGCATCTCCCAAGCGTTGGTGACAACCGTGCTCGGCTTGTGCGTCGCGATCCCTACGGTGTTATTACACACGCTCGTATCGAGCCGCGCGCGGAGACTTAATCAAGTTCTCGAAGAACAAGCAACTGGGTTGGTCGCCGCGCATTCAGAACAACAACATCGCAGCACCACCTAACGGCTCCGATGGAAGCGTTTTTCTATAATCTTTCCGCTGTCGAAGCGATCCGCGATTTCTTAGAATTGGGTGGTAACGTGCTGCTGTTCATCGGTGCGTTGACCTTACTCATGTGGGGCCTGATTTTTGAACGACTGATGTACCTTTTCTCAAAACACCCCCAAGCGACCGAAGCGGCGTTAACCCAATGGGAAGCCAGGGTGGAACGCAGTTCGTGGCATGCGCATCAAATTCGCGAATTACTTATTTCGTCCGTTTCCCAGGAATTGGAGCGACACATGGCGTTGATCAAAACTTGCGTCGCGCTTTGCCCTCTGATGGGATTGATGGGAACCGTAACCGGCATGATCGAAGTATTCGACGTGATGGCGATTTCCGGTTCCGGCAATCCTCGTTCGATGGCCTCCGGCGTGTCGAAAGCCACCGTGCCGACTATGGCCGGGATGGTTGCGGCCTTATCCGGAGTCGCCGTAAGCGTCTACCTCCAGGGAAAGGTTCGACGCGAGCGTGCTTTCCTCGGCGAACATATGACGATGGATCATTGATCTTGCGATTGCAGCTACCGCGACGACCAACATAAGGAAACAAAATGAGACGGATGATGGCAAGGGCTACGGCCGACGAAGACGAATCCGCAATTGATATTACGCCGATGCTGGATGTCGTGTTCATTATGTTGATTTTTTTCATCGTGACGGCGACGTTCGTCAAAGAGTCCGGAATCGACGTGAATCGTCCCGAAGCCGCAACCGCGGTAATGCAAGAGAAGGCGAATATATTGATCGCAATCGATGCGAATAACGAAGTCTGGATAGACCGGCGCCGAATCGACATTCGTTCAGTACGGCCGAACATAGAACGCCTGCACGCAGAAAACCCTCAAGGTTCGGTGGTGATCCAAGCAGACAAAGAATCAAAAACGGACATCTTAATCAAGGTCATGGATGCGTCGCGCTCCGCCGGGGTATTCAATGTCGCTATTGCTGCCGAGGCGCAGTAATCGAACATGTCTGCGCCGCCATTCGTCCGCTCCAAGGATCCTCTAATGGCCGCGCGCTTGGCACTTGGCATGATTCTCGGCGCGACAGTTACCTTGACGCTCTTTTGGGTAATGCAGTACCTCATTGGCAGCGCCGAGCAACGCTTCGATAATTCTGTCCGTGGCAATTTTGTCGATTTCGTTCGGCTAAAAAAAGACGAAATAATTGAACGAAAACAACTGAAACCACGAAAGCCTCCAATCCCCGAAATACCGCCGTCGCAACCACCGACGCCTAAACTGGATCAACCAACTCCGTCGGCCGAAAAAATCGCCATTGTCGCCGTTCCCGTGACAACAGATATAGAGCTTACAGGTGGCTTCAGTCTCGGTATCGGTGAGGGTGATTATCTGCCGTTGGTGAAAGTTGCACCCATCTATCCGCGCCGCGCCGTCTCGCGCGGCGTTGAAGGTCATTGCATTGTCGAATACACGGTGACCCGCGCCGGCACAACCAAGGACGCTAGGATCATTAGCGACGGGTGCACCAGCGGTTTATTTGAAAGCGTATCGCTGGCGGCCGCCTTGAAATTCAAATACAAACCGCGAATCATTGACGGCGAACCGGTTGAGGTGTCCGGCGTGCGGAACAAGTTCACCTATGAGTTGGAGAAATAGCCGGTGAGACGGTTTCGCACCACAGTCTGTCTCTTCGCGGTTTTCATTATCGCCGACGCTTGCCTAAATCATGCGCTAGGACAACAACGGACAAGTGACACAAAGCAAACCGTCGCGATGAGCCAAGATGTGTTTGAACGACTCCAAGAAGCACAGTCCTTAATTGAATCTAAACAGTACCGCAGCGGACAAGCGATATTAAGGAAACTCCGCGCGAAGCCGAAGCTGTCCGCCTACGAAACAGCGCAACTGTGGAATTTAAGTGGCTACGCTTATTACCTCCAAGAGAAATATCCCGACGCTATCGGCGCTTATAAAAACGTCTTAGCGCAAAGCGAGGTGCCAGAGGCAATAATCCAGAGCACGTTAAAAACTTTGAGCCAACTCTACTTCACCGTAGAAGATTATCAGGCCGCACTCAATACCGTGAAGCGCCTCATGGCCGCCGTCTCGAAACCCAGCGCGGACGTTTATATGCTGCTAGGTCAAGCCTATTTCCAACTCAAGGAATATAGGCAAGCAATCGCGCCACTCAATACTGCAATTAGAAAATACCGCGCCAAAGGGAAGTTACCGCGTGAGAATTGGTTGTTATTGCTACGGGTGTGCTACAACGAATTAGAAGAATACAAGCCGATGATCGCGGTCTTAAAAAATCTGATCGCACATTACCCAAAAGAACGCTACGTGCTGACCTTGGCTGGCGTGTATAGCGAGCTTGGTGACACGAAGAAGCAGCTCGTTCTGACCGAAGCGTTGTACGAAAGCGGACATCTAACTCAAACGCATCATGTCGTGAACTTAGCCAACCTGTACGTGCTACACGGCGTGCCATACAAAGCAGCGAAGGTCTTACAGAATCAAATCGACAAGCAGATGATGCCGCCAGACGAGCGCAACCTGCGCCTACTCTCGCAAGCCTGGTACCAGGCTCGCGAAGATGAAAAAGCCATTCGGCCATTGTCGCGAGCTGCAAGCTTGTCCGGAGACGGAGAACTGCACATCCGTCTAGCGCAAGCGTATATCAACCTCAACCGCTGGCAAGACGCTACCGATGCTGCCCAACAAGGTTTGGATAAAGGCGGCGTTAGGCGTGCGGACGTTGCGCACATCATGCTCGGCATGGCGTTATTTAATCAGCGTAAGCTAACTGCGGCGCGACGCGCTTTTACGGTCGCCGCTCGAGATAAGCGCAGTCGGAAAGCGGCCAACCAATGGATCGCTTACGTGGACAGCGAGTCCAATCGTGATGACGCACTCGAACAGACAGCCCCCGACATTCAACGCCAAGAGCAAGACAAGATCCTACGTAACTTGTGAGCGCCTCAACGCTCGGCTAGATAGCGACGCATCCGGCGCGAATAAGGCTACGCGCCGCCCGCAGATGTTTTATAGAGGAAACGGGCACTTGCCCGTTCTTGTTTGCCAGAAAGATCAGCGCCCAGCTGCCTACGAATTCACAGACTCGCCTTGAGCGGCCGCAATTAAGTAAACTGTGGCCTCTTGCCAATTTATTCGAGGAGCCATCATGCCTGATCCAAGTCTAGTTGCCGGCCACTACACATCTGGAAATTTACTCGCAGCGATAGAAGCCGCCGTGATCGCGCAAGGTAAAACAATCGAATCCGTTACGATCGATGATCTCGGACCGGCAGATGAATTTCACGTGGGCGGACGAATCGCGAGTGAGAGTTTTCTCGATCAACTCGCCATAGGAAAAAGCGACCATCTACTGGACGTTGGTTGCGGATTGGGCGGTGCTAGTCGCTTTGTCACTAAGCGCTATGGTTGCCAAGTAACCGGCATCGATTTGACCGATGAATTTATTGAAACCGGTAAAGCGTT
>JBLFWZ010000328.1:0-4562 GCA_047611905.1 Gammaproteobacteria bacterium
TACTGCATCCAGCCAGAGAACTTGCTGACAACCCTGTCGGCGTGCGGCTTCGGACACCGCGATACTGCCGGCATAGTTGCCTGGCGTTTTGGCTTCTCCGGTACCTCCGCGCACCGCGCGAACGTTGTCGTGCGAGACGTAAACCGATACTGGGTTAAATCCATCAGGGAAATATGGGCCGACGGGGCTGACGATAATGTAGTGCAAATATTCGTGACTAGCGCGGACTTCGAGAACCGGTTCGGTAGCAATCATGACAGGTCGAACGTACAGCGAAGCCTCGTCAATATCTGGCACCCAACGATGCTCTAGCGCCACAAGCGTCTCAATGGCATCGAAATGCAAACGGACATCTACGGACGGCATTCCCATCCGCTCGGCGGAGCGATTAAAGCGCTCGCAGTTCCGGTCTGCACGAAATAAATTTAAATCGCCGTCGCTGCGCCGATAGGCTTTCGTGCCGTCAAACACCATCTGCCCGCAATGAAGCGCTGCGGCGGCAGGATTCAATATCAGGTTTCGGTAGGGACCGATCGTTGGTTCGCTCCAGCCGTCAGCTTCGGTATAGCGTTGAGAAAACATTCGGTCAGTGAAGTGGCGACCAAAGCCAAGCGCATCGGGAAGGATCGGCGTCGATGGCTTTAATATTGGTTCGATTTCTATTGATGTCATGAGCGTGGGTCCAGATCGTCTTTGCGCAATTCGAGCGAGTATAACTCAGCTGCGAAGCGGAATTAATCGGCCCGCATGAACCGAAATATCCGTCTCTCAGGTTAAGGAACTTGACACCTCAGGGCGGGCCACTTAGTTTCGTCCTTCAAATCCAACAGAGGAACCCTTTATGTCGTTTTTTCTTTCCGACGACCAACTCGCGATTCGAGATGCCGTAACAAAATTATGTAGTGATTTTGACGCCGAGTACTGGCTGGAATGCGACAACGAAGGACGTTTCCCACAAGAATTCGTGGCCGCCATTGCCGACGGCGGCTGGCTCGGCATCGCGATACCGGAAGAATTCGGCGGATCGGGGCTTGGCATCACGGAAGCTGCCCTTATGATGCAAGCCGTCACGCAATCCGGTGCAGGTTTTACTGGTGCCTCGGCAATTCACCTGAATGTCTTCGGATTAAATCCGGTCGTCGTGTTTGGTACGGACGAGCAGAAGCAGCGCATGCTGCCGCCGCTAATTCGCGGCGAACAGAAAGCCTGTTTTGGGGTAACAGAACCAAACGCAGGTTTGGATACGCTAAGCCTGGAAACGCGTGCCGAACGTAGTGGCGATGGCTACCTGGTTAACGGCCAGAAACATTGGACGTCGATGGCTCAGCGCGCGGACAAAATATTACTCCTCGCTCGTACATCGCCAAAAAACGAAACGGCGAAACGAACCCATGGGTTAAGTCTGTTTTTTACCGATCTCAACCGCGACTACGTTGAAGTCCGAGAGATACCTAAAATGGGTCGTAAGGCGGTTGATTCCAACGCGGTATTTTTCGACAACTTACCAATCCCGCAAGAAGATCTGATTGGCGAAGAAGGCAAAGGATTCCATTATATTCTTCACGGATTGAATCCTGAGCGTATCTTGTTGGCTGCAGAGTCGGTAGGGCTTGGACGGGCTGCGCTCGAACGAGCTTGCGACTACGCTAAAGAACGTGTGGTTTTCCAGCGCCCGATTGGACAGAACCAAGGCATCCAACATCCTTTGGCGAAATGCTGGATTGACTTAGAAGCCGCTGAACTCCTCGCCTATAACGCGGCGATGCTCTACGACGCGGGACGCGAATGCGGCGCACAAGCAAACGCTGCTAAATACTTGGCGGCCGAGGCGGGTTTTCATGCCTGCGAAACCGCAATGCTGACACATGGCGGTATGGGCTATGCCAAGGAGTATCACGTAGAACGCTATTTACGTGAAATGATGATTCCAAGAATCGCGCCAGTAAGCCGCGAAATGATTTTCAATTATATTGCAGAGCGAGAACTCGGATTGCCGCGCTCCTATTGAAGAGCGCTTGATCTTTTATGGTTACGTCGTCTAAACGCCGGATCAGCCAGCAATGCAAACGCTAAACCGGCTCATACAAGCCGGCCTTTGCCTTGGCGTAAGTCTGCTTCAAAACAATTTTATCCTTCTGATAATGCAGTAAATCGAGCCCTTCCATCACCATCGCGTCTCCTTCGAGATCGAGATACAAGCGCCAGCTACTCATGACCTTGTTTTGATCGACATCGATGAACGTATCATCCTCCTCGAACCGAGGCGCGCCGAAACGACCGCTATATAAACGTTCGAACGATTTCCGAATTGCAGGCTTGCCGTCGTTCACTCGGCCGTGAAATTCCTCGTAGACCGCATCTTCGGTAAAAAACGACATGATTCCGTCAACATCCGAGCGATTGAACGCGCCCAAAAACTCGTCAGTCAATTGCTTCAATTCGGCGTAACGATTTGTCACTGTTAGGACCCTCCAATAATGCTAATCCGTGTCTGTTATATTGCACGTTCGGTCCTCGTACAAGCTGCTCTTTGTCGGGTTTCGTCATTCGTAATGGACATCTGGTGGCGCTTAGCAAGAATCAACGAGCTGAGGCTCCATTCGGCTGGAGCGAAATTCGACCCCATGCGGGTCTTTACTTCCGCTAATCGTGTTGTTACAACGTGGCTCATGGTCGGTAATACTAGTGGAATTCGGGAAGACAGGCGTTTGAAACCAGCAAAGCTCGCTAAAATTCGCTGCTTAATCAGCCTAGTAGTTATCGCAATGCTCGCGTGTTCGCAGGCATGGGCGGCCGGTGCGTCCGACATCAGTGGCAGTTGGACACTCAATAAAGATGATTCGGAAAAGCTGGAGAAGCAATTAGATAAGCTAAAGCTAGAGATTCGTGATTACGCCTATGACCACGGAAAAATTAGCGACCCAGACAAACCAGATCCTTTCGAGAATCGGCGTAAGGTTGGTGATAAAGAGTGGGAGACGCGGCGCAACGGGGGCGTAGTGAATCCGAGCGTGATCGTGCGTCACATGGTCGAAGCGAAGTCGTTAAAAGTACATATCTCCGAGAGAATTATTGTCGCCTATGACGGTAAAGTGAGACGGCGGATCAACCCGAATCCCAATGGGAGAGTGCATTCCGCGAAGGGCAAAGGCACATCTAAAGATACTGTTGGCACGACAATGGCGTACCTAGATGCCGACGCGGTCGTGATTGAGACATTAACGAACAGCGCCGAACGTCTTGTAGAACGCCTAGAAATCTCGCGTGGCAATCAACTAAAGTTGACTACCGTATTGCACAACCCGCAATGGAAACACTCGGTTACGTTTGTCCGGATGTACGATCGCACCTCGCGGTAAAATCTAGTCGGCCAGTGCGCTGCCCGCAATATCCTTAACGTCGAGCGGGTATCGGGCGACGAAGGCAACACGTGTGTTGCTGCACACCTGTATCCCGCTTCCTCACACCCCTTTAATTCATCGTCGATTAGATTGAATGAAGTCTTTTATTCGCGGTGCGATTTCAGCTCGCCACCGCGAACCGTTGAACACGCCATAGTGTCCAGCACCAGCCTGCACGTAATCCGCACGCCTACTCTCTGGAACGTTACAAAACAGTTCGTGTGCCGCCTGGGTCTGGCCGATTCCTGAAATATCGTCAAGTTCGCCCTCAACCGTCAACAGAGCCGTGTCGGTTATTGCATGCGTGTCGATACGGTGTCCCCGATGGCGCATCTCACCTTCCGGCAAGGCGTGGCGCTGGAAAATAACATCAATCGTTTGTAGGTAATATTCCGCAGGTAAATCCATCACCGAAAGATACTCATCATAGAAACGTCGATGTCCCTCAGCAGACTCCCCATCGCCGACGACGAGGTCTGAGAACAGTTTTTGGTGAGCACTCATGTGACGATCCAAGTTCATTGTCATGAAACCCGTTAACTGCAGAAACCCTGGGTACACACGACGCATGCAACCCGAGTTTGGGAATGGCACATGCATGACCACATTGCGTTCGAACCATTCTAACGATTTACTCATCGCCAATTCATTCGGCTGCGTCGGACTCATTCGTGTGTCAATTGGACTGCCCATTAGGGTCACACTGGAAGGCACACAGGGGTCGTTAGCTTCGGCCATCAATGCGGTTGCGGCGACGACTGCCGGGCCGGGTTGGCACACCGCGATCACATGTACGTCATCGCCAAGCTCGCGAATAAACGCCATGACGTAGTCGATATAGTCGTCAAGATCAAAACGCCCAGCGTTTAAAGGTATATTGCGCGCATCGCGCCAATCGGTAATGTAGACGTCATGATTCGGTATCAGGGCACGAACCGTGCCTCGTAACAACGTTGCATAATGACCTGACATTGGTGCAACCAAGAGCACCGTGGGATCAGCCTTTCGACGACCCGAAGTCGCCGGCAAGTCGCGCTTGAAGTGCAACAGTTCGCCAAACGGCATCGAGGTACGAATCTCCTCAGTGACACGAATAGTGCCGCCCGGCACGTCGACGGAATCAATCCCAAATGTTGGTTTGGCATAGTGCTTCGTCAGGCG
>JBLFWZ010000329.1:0-4542 GCA_047611905.1 Gammaproteobacteria bacterium
CGAATGCTCATTCATTGTTGGGACCTAACTGGCCTAGCAATCTGAGAGTTCCATAGACACCACGTAAGATGTTACTTTATCGCGCCACCTAAACAAGCTACATAGAGGTGCACAAATCTCTTAAGAAATTGGAGGAATTCTGAAATGTTGAAATCATGGTTCGGCGAACAAGGCGAGCACGACAGCAGCAGCGTACAACGCTCACCACAAGCACAATCGATAATCGACGAGGCAACAAGCAAGCTGGCGCTCTACCATTACGAAACGTGCTGGTTTTCTGGGAAAGTTCGCTCGACAATTGGAGCGCTGAATCTATCCATCGAACTACGTGACATTCACGTTGACCGTGCTCACCACCAACGATTAATCACCGAAGGCGGGTCAGGTACGGTGCCGTGTTTATATATCGAGACCGATGATGGCGGCGTCCAATGGTTGTACGAATCGAGCGATATTTCGTCTTATCTCAAAGGTCGCTTCGCTGCCAATTCATAGGCGTTCTTCACGCCCCATGTCGGCCGATGGCAGGATTTAGGACCCCTCTTGCCCCGCTACTAGTGCGCGCAGGCAGGTGGCCGCGCCGGTTACATGCACAATGCAGCCGGCGGATCGTTATTCGCTCGTGCTCAACGACGAATTTTTTCCTTGATACGAGCCGCACGCCCGCGTAATCCTCTCATGTAGTAGAGTTTTGCACGCCGTACAGCACCACGACGAATCACTTTAATAGTCGCAATGATTGGGCTGTAAGTTTGAAATACCCTTTCTACGCCTTCGCCATGCGAAATTTTGCGTACCGTAAACGCGGAGTTAAGCCCGCGGTTGCGTTTGGCTATTACAACGCCTTCAAAAGCCTGTAGTCGCTCGCGAGTACCTTCTTTTACCTTCACCTCAACGACAACGGTGTCACCAGGCCCAAAGTCCGGTACCTCGCGTTGCATTTGCTCCAATTCTAATTCTTGAATTATATTCGACATGTCGATTCACCAAAGTCCGGCTCGATTCTCAAGGCGCGCGATTGTACAACATAATCGGCAAGATTAATCCTCGTTTCAAATTCATTCTCCCAAATCGACAGTTTTTGACGCTATCTCGGAGATTAGTTTTCGTTCAGCGTTGGTTAATTTTGCCGTTGCAATGAGATCGGGGCGTTTGGCCAGTGTGCGGCGCACGCGCTGGTCCTGTCGCCAAGCGTGAATGTCTGCGTGATTGCCACTTAACAACACCGGAGGAACCGACTGCCCATCAATGACCTCGGGTCGCGTGTACTGCGCATGCTCGAGTAGGCCACCAGTAAACGAATCTAACTGGGCAGATAAATCACTCCCTAAAGAACCCGGAAGCAGCCGAATAATTCCGTCGATGACAGCCATTGCCGCAATTTCGCCGCCGCTCAGCACGAAATCGCCTAGCGACAATTCTAAATCGATATCTTGTTCGATCAGCCGCTCGTCGATACCTTCGTACCGTCCTGCAACGAGTACCAGATGGTTAATAGCCGTTAGTTCTCCGAGGAGGCTCTGGTCGATTGTGCGGCCTTGTGGGGTCAAATAGACGACCGTTGCCGCTCGATGTTGACGAGCACTACTGATGGCGGCGCGCAACGGTGCAACCGTCATCACCATGCCCGGTCCACCACCGTAGGGCGGATCATCGACTCTGCCCGTGCCGGTTGGGGTGAACGAGCGTGGATTAATCGTCTGCACCGCAACGTGCCCTCGCTCGCAAGCTCGCCTAACGATTCCGACCCCGGCAAAAGCTTCGATGAGCTCTGGAAACAACGTGACGACCGTGAATTGATGAAGCGCGTCAGTCGTCTTCATGCCAGTCGACCAACACTGTGCGAAATTCACTATCGACGTCTATGACGTAAACTCCGCTCACATATGGGATTAATCGGGCCGTGTCACCTTGGACGACCATCACATCGTTAGCGCCTGTCGCCAGCATCTGCGATATCTCACCGAGGTCAACGTTCGACAAGTTTCGGACACGCATGCCGATGAGGTCGGCCCAGTAGTATTCGCCAGCCGCATTTATGGGGAGCATCGAGCGGGTTATCGCGATGTCGCAACCAACAAGCTCGAGTGCTAAATCGCGACTTGAAATCCCGTCTAATTGTGCAACTAGACCAGGTCCGTGTTTCTTGCTGGAGGTGACACGGTGCTCGCGCCAACGGCCCTCCCCGCCGAGGTACCAGGCAGCGTACGTCAGGAGATTATCGTGGGGTCTCGTATACGAATAAACTTTTAACCAACCGCGCGTACCAAACACTCCGCTAACACGTCCGATTAGAACGTGCTTCGCGTTCTCGCTATCACTCGCCGTTGCCACCTAGCTTCGGATCCGAATTGGATCGATATCTATAACGACATCCCAGCGTTACGGACTATGCAGCTGTCGCTGTTTCACTCGCGACACTACGGAATTGTTTCACTAGCTTTTTGACGCGAGGCGATGGTTGTGCGCCAACTGACACCCAGTAGGCATAGCGGCTTTCGTCCAATCGAAACCCTTCTTCTTGCCCAACCGCAATCGGATTAAAAAAGCCCAAACGCTCGATGTGATTGCCGTCGCGTTTGTCACGACTATTTGCCACCACCACGTGGAAAAATGGGCGTGCCTTGGCTCCGCCGCGCGCGAGTCTAATAGTTACCATTGAATTTTATTACTCCGGAAAATGATGCACGCCTAAAAACTGCGGCCTCGAAGGGCGCGTATTGTAAGGCAATCCGCGCCGCGAGTTAAGTGCCTATTTGAAACGAAAACGCACAAGCGAACCTCTGCGCGACAATCACCACAGTGGCAATTGCGCATCAGTCCGTCGTTGGATAAAAGTTATCTGTAGACTTAGCGCTAAATTGCCCTCAGATTGTTCTCTTAGATGTCGACATCCAACGAAAAAAAAGCCCTCCGCAAGGTCTTGTTAGCTTGCCGAAGCCGCCACACCAGCGATGATCATGCTGAAGAGAATCAGCTCATCACATCGACAATTTTGCAACTGCTGGCCGCAGAAAGCTGCAAATCCGCGTTTGTTTACGTATCAGCGAACGGTGAAGTGGACACCCACGGAATCATCGATGCACTTCATGCCAAAGGCGTTGTGGTTCTCGTACCGCGACTCATTTCAAAAAACCGAATGGTCGCGGTCGCGTTTCCTGGCTGGGACAAAATGCTTCCCGGTCCACTCGGGATCCTAAGCCCGAATAACGATCGTGCGTGGAAGTTGAGCATCGATGCCGCGGTCATTCCGGGGCTCGGCTTTTCGGTTGACGGGGAACGCCTCGGGTACGGCGCCGGGTATTATGATCGGTGGCTAACTGACAACAACGTTTGGAAAATCGCAGTCGGTTTTGATTATCAGGTTTGTGCGCGATTACCGACCACGGTTAGGGATGTATTGATGGATGTATTGGTAACGCAGTCGCGCTGCATCGACGTTCGCAAGGCACAATGAGATAGCGATGAGCACTATAAAGTGGTGGATTCTACTCGATGTAAATCCCCTAAACAGTTGGTGCTACTAGCTTTTAAAGATAAATTTAATGTAGATTCTAACTTGTTGGGGATGCCGTGCATTCAGCATTGGTCCGCCCACTTTCCGAGCAGGGCAGCCGCAATTCGTATGGGAATTTCTTAATGTTCGAGCGTTAGCTGTGCCAGGACACCGCCTTGCAGATCAAAAGCTGCGGGGCTCTAAAAGAACCCCAACTGCTCAATTCACAGAAAGCTTAGCTCGTTTCATCTTCGTCGACAGCTTTCATACTTAGCCTTACCCGGCCTTGTTTATCGATTTCGAGAACTTTGACCCTAACGGTGTCGCCTTCGGACAACTTGTCACTCACGTTCTCAACTCGTTCATTCGATATCTGCGAGATATGGACCAAACCGTCCTTACCCGGAAGGATGTTTACAAATGCCCCAAAATCCATGAGTTTTTGTACTTTTCCTTCATATATCGTCCCTACTTCGACGTCAGCGGTAATCGCCTCAACCCTGCGCCGCGCTTCGTTTCCTGCTGCGCTGTCAACAGAGGCGATTTTGACGACCCCGTCGTCGGTAATATCGATAGTTGTACCGGTCTCTTCAGTAATCTGACGGATCGTCGCGCCACCTTTACCAATCACGTCGCGAATCTTATCTGGATCGATCTTGATTGATATTATTCGAGGTGCGTGCTCGGACATTTCTTCTCGGTGCGAACTGAGCACTTTGTTCATTTCGGAGAGAATATGCACGCGACCAGATTGAGCTTGGGTTAAGGCGGCCTCCATGATCTCCTTCGTGATACCGTCGATTTTGATATCCATTTGCAGTGCAGTGACACCCGCTTCAGTGCCAGCTACCTTGAAGTCCATATCGCCGAGGTGGTCTTCATCACCTAAGATATCGGACAACACGACAAAATTGTCGCCTTCCTTTATCAATCCCATCGCAATACCAGCAACCGGCGCTGAAATAGGTACACCCGCATCCATTAGCGACATACTCGTGCCACACACAGTGGCCATAGAACTCGAACCGTTTGATTCGGTGATTTCC
>JBLFWZ010000330.1:0-4522 GCA_047611905.1 Gammaproteobacteria bacterium
TCCCTTTATGATGTATCGTCCATTTTCGCTAATGTACAGTACGGTGGGCCCAACCATTACCTCATAGATACCCGGAATCGGGCTAGGAGCGATGCGGGTTACTTTGGCATCCTTTAAAACTTTTTTGACGGATTCGGTGAGCCGAATATTGATCTCGGGTTCTGCCGTAACGCTCATCGAAGTTACAGACAAAATCATTGCTACAGCTAGTATGGCTAGTTTCATTGTAGATCCTTGGAGATGCGGCACGCGTCGTGCCACAACGCAGCATTGTAAAAGTATATGTGGGGTAAAACCACGATCGCACGCTCATTGTGACTCTCTAATCCGAGCGGTGGTTCCGTGCTGCGTGCTAGGTTTCGACATATTATGCCTCCTGATGATAAGTTATCCCCATGGGCGTCGTCGCAAATGACAATAAACCCGTCCGCGCAAATCAAGGAACGTGATCGTAATTCGTGATGGTCGACAATAAGTCCAACGCTCTGGAAGGCCAGGCAATCGGCAAGTACCAGGTTCTCAAGGCCATAGGCCAAGGGAATATGGCGACTGTATACCTGGGGCAAGACCCGTTCGTCGATCGTCCGGTTGCTATCAAAGTAGCCGCCGACGAGTACGTTAATTCTGGTGACGACGGTCCACTATACCGGCGCATGTTTTTTAACGAGGCGCAGGCTGCGGGGATGCTGAAGCATCCGAATATTACCGCGATATTTGACGCTGGGGTCGATCAAGACCGCTATTACATCGTCATGGAATACGTGTACGGCGGGACGACGCTGGATCGATTCACGAATTCGGAACATCTACTCAGCATCAAAAATTTGACGGACATCTTATATCAGTGCGCGATGGCATTGGATTACGCGCATCGCAAAGGCGTAATTCATCGTGACATCAAACCAAAAAACATTCTTATCACCGACGACCTAGAAGCGAAAATAACGGATTTCGGCGTCGCGATTGTACCGCACCTTCAGGAAGGGATCGCTCCGGAGCACGCCGGCTCACCGATGTACATGGCGCCGGAACAACTGCGACTCGAAGAAGTAAGTAATCAGTGCGATTTGTTTTCTCTTGGAATCGTGGCATACGAATTGCTCACAGGAAAGCACCCTTTCGAAGGTCGAAATATGGATGTGATCCAACATCGAATACAAAACACACCACCGACACCTGTCCACGAATTTCGCGCAGACATACCAGATATCTATCAGAGAATAATCGACAAAGCGCTCGCTAAGAAAACAGCGCATCGTTATCAATCTGGCGCTGATCTGGCTGGCGACCTATCCTTGGTTTACGATTTCATTAGGCTCGCCGACGGTCAACCCGCTCAGCAGGAGAAATTTAATCGTGTCAAGAGCCTCGAATTCTTTGCCGAATTTTCTGACACTGAATTATGGGAAATTGTAAACGCTGGAGATTGGCTAGTTGTCCAGATCGGCGACCCGATCATTCGGGAAGGAGAAGAAGATCCATCGTTCTACGTCCTCGTCGAGGGCCAGGTTTCCGTATTAAAAGGCGACACTGAAATCGTAAAGCTTGGACCGGGCGATTGTTTCGGCGAAATGGGGATCACTCCGGGTCGAAGACGCACCGCAACGATTAACGCGGCGAATATTGTCACCGCACTAAAAGTGCGAAGTTCCATAATCGAGCGTGCCTCAATTAATTGCCAACTGCGTTTTCAGCGCCAGTTTTTATATACGTTGATCGAGCGGCTTGAGTACGCAACGGACACAATTGTAGACCACTCCAATACTGAGGCGATCGAGTAGGGCTGGCATAGTTTTGGGAACGACATCGGTGAACTCAACGACAGACGAAGTCCACACGAGTCGAAAGATTTCAGTTGACGATGTACTTCGAATTTTATTGCAGCGAAATATACTCTCTCTAGAAACGACCAGACACGTCCGTGACGTGATCAAACCAGAAGACAGTCGGCACCCTTTTCTAGCCATCGGCGAATTGAGCCTTCCCAGTAAGTCGCATCCGAGTGGGCTTCTCAATTCAGAATCGCTCACCCGCATCGTGGCCGAAGCTTGCAACATGCCGTACCTCCGCATCGACCCGCTTAAGATCGACGTTGCAACGGTCACTGGGATCGTTTCACAGGCTTATGCAAGCCGCTTCCAGTTCTTAGCCGTTGAGTCGACGGACTCCTACGTAACCATCGCAACCGCCGAACCGTATGTAGACGATTGGTGCGCAGAATTAGCCCCCGTATTGAAACGTGACATTCATCGCGTTCTCGCCAACCCAGCAGACGTAGCCAAATTCCTGAAAGAATTCTATGGCGTAAGTCGCTCCCTCACGGGCGCTGCAAGCAAGACATCTAAGGATCAGCTCGGCACTCGCGAGGGGTTCGAACAATTAACGGAACTCGGCGTTGTTGGAGAACTGGACGCGAACGACCAGCATGTCGTGCACTTGGCGGATTGGTTACTGCAATACGCCTTCGATCAACGCGCGAGCGATATTCACATCGAACCGCGCCGCGACCAAGGCAGCATCCGCTTTCGAATCGATGGCGTGCTACATCTCGTACACGAATTAGCCATGCCAACCATGGCCGCAATTACGAGCCGCCTAAAGTCGCTGGGGAGGATGGATGTCGCGGACAAGCGGCGCCCACAGGACGGGCGCATAAAGACCCGTGCACCGAGCGGGCGCGAAGTAGAACTGCGATTGTCGACAATGCCAACGACGTTTGGCGAGAAGTTAGTGCTTAGGATTTTCGATCCCGATAAATTGACCCAACCGTTTAGCGCGCTCGGGTTCAGTCATCACGACGAAACTTTATGGAACGAGATGACGCGCAACCCACATGGAATCGTGCTTGTCACTGGGCCAACTGGCTCCGGCAAAACCACCACCTTATATTCGGCGCTCAAACAACTTGCGCGCCCAGAGATTAATGTTTGCACGATAGAAGATCCGATCGAAATGGTCGAGGTCGCGTTCAATCAAATGCAGGTTCAGCCAGCCATTGATCTGGATTTTGCAGCTGGCGTACGAACGCTGCTCCGCCAGGACCCGGACGTCATCATGATCGGAGAAATCAGAGACCGCGAAACGGCAGATGTCGCAATTCAAGCAGCACTCACCGGACACCTAGTGCTATCGACTTTACACACTAACGATGCGCCATCAGCAATAACTCGACTCATGGACATTGGTATTCCAAGCTACTTGATTAGTGCAACATTACTCGGCGTTGTCGCCCAGCGGCTTGTGCGGACCTTGTGTTCAATTTGCAAGCAACCAACGCAGCTGTCGACGGAAGCGTGGAATTCACTCATTGGTACTGAAACGCTCGATATCGAGCTGCAGTTTCACCGTGCCGTCGGTTGCGACGAATGTCGCAACACCGGCTTTAAAGGTCGACAAGGCGTTTACGAAATATTGAAGATCACGCCAGCATTGGGCGCGCTTATCGAACCTGACGTGCCGACAATGGATCTGCGACGCCAAGCATTGAGTGCTGGCATGGTGCCGCTGGGCATGGCCGGCGCGCTCAAAGTAGCCGCAGGCCGCACAACGTTGGAGGAGGTATTGAGCGTTAGCTCCGCAATCGCGATGGCAACCTAGTTAAATAACGTCTGGCAGATCCTGTGTTCATTAGCTGACTCGTCAGCCGCGCGGATGATGGCGCCTGTGCATTTCTTTAAGCCGTTCGCGTGCCACGTGGGTGTAAATTTGTGTTGTTGAAATATCGCTATGCCCGAGCAGTAGTTGCACAACCCTTAGATCGGCCCCATGGTTCAGCAGATGTGTCGCAAACGCATGCCTGAGGGTGTGCGGCGATAACTGCGCGTCAATGCCAGCAAGCAGGGCATATCGTTTAATCGCGTACCAAAATGCCTGTCGGGTCATCGCCCCACCACGGGTCGTCGGGAACATCGC
Organism: Gammaproteobacteria bacterium; assembly: GCA_047611905.1. GTDB lineage: Bacteria > Pseudomonadota > Gammaproteobacteria > UBA11873. The sequence continues at coordinate 3,913 of JBLFWZ010000330.1, forward strand.
ATCGGACAACATCGTCTTCAAGATTTCGGGTCGCCCCTCGACTAAATATCGCTCCAACCAGTTTTGCGCTTCTTCACCAAATGGAACGAGCCGCTCCTTGGCGCCCTTACCGACGATGCGAACGACCCCTTGGCGCCGATTGACCTCGGTCAATGTGAGACCGATCAGTTCTGATACCCGCAGGCCCGTTGCATAGAGTAGCTCCAGCATCGTTCTGTCGCGAAGTCCAAGCGATGTATCCACATTCGGTGCCGCCAACAGAGCCTCCACGTCTGACTCACTCAGAGAACGAGGAAGTTTGCGGCCGATTCGGGGGGCGGATAGCCTAATTGCTGGATTAGAGGCAACGACGCCTTCGCGCAATAAATAGCGATAAAAACGCCTTAACGTCGACAGTCGGCGCGCAGTTGTGCGAGGAGCTCCCGCTGCAATTCCACTGAGATAGTTGTTAAGATCGGCTTCACTCGCCACCAGCAAATTCAAATTTTGGGGGTGCAGATACTTTTGCAACGATCGGAGGTCGGCTCGGTATGCTAACGTTGTATTTTCGCTCAAGCCGAATTCGACCCACAGATGATCCACGAACCCCTCAATTACTGATTCACAGCCC
>JBLFWZ010000331.1:0-4521 GCA_047611905.1 Gammaproteobacteria bacterium
TTTCTAAGCTGCTACGCATCTTCGCTTAGAAAAGCGTCTGTAACCGGCAGGTTAGCAAGACGTTGAGGGTGTAGAAAAACCCCATTGGAGATTTCGATGAAAATTTCGGCCTCACCAGATGCGCTGTAACCGACGATCTCTACCAAGGTGATCGTTTTGCGTCCCCCGAATTGGGCGATTTTTCGATCCTTCGGATTTTTTCTACACCCTCGTTAGGTGTACGAAAAATGACTGAGTACGAAGTGCTGGATATGATTTCGACGCATCGATCTGAGGGCGCACTTCACGTTATGAACTTTGCTGCAGCAATGTTTGGATACGTCGCGGCCGCTTATTTCGTCGGCGACAAGCTGTCAACGTTTCAGACTATAGCGATCACGATATTGTTCTGTTTGTTTGTGCCCGGGCCAGTTCTGGGAGTACACGAATCGGTTATGGTCGTTGTACAACTATCGGAAACGTATGGTTCGGAGTTCGCGAGTATCGACTCAAGCTCTAAGGTAGCAGCATTCGCCCCTATTGCGGTTCCCGGCACGATTATTCTGGGTTGGGTTATAAGCATGGCGTTCATGTTCCAAATAAGAAGAGAGCAAAATGAACCGCGCACCTAACAAGTTGCTCAACCTGACCGATGACAGCGTCCTCGTTGCGCTGCCGCTCCACTGCGGGGCTGTCAACGGCAGGTTAACAAGACGGTAGATGGCTAGAGACTAAGCAAATGTCCGAAGCGGAAATAATGGAGGTGCCCCTGCCTCACTTCCACGTACACCAGCCTGTGTAGCCATGAGTTGGGCTTCGGCATCAACCGGGAATTGAAATCCGATTGATGAATGAAGCCGGTGACGATTATAGAAGCCTTCCATCCAATTGACGATATCGATCCTCGCGTGATCTCTCGTGGCATAAGTCTGTCGATACACGCGCTCAACTTTGAGCGTCTTGAAGAAGCTCTCGACGACTGCATTATCTCAGCAATTCGCCTTGCGGCTCATCGATGCCGTCATGCCGTAGTCCTTGATCAGTTTGCGATATTTCTTACTGGCATATTGGCTCCCACGATCGGTGTGCATAATTAATCCGACACCTGGATGACGGTGCTGATAAGCCATCGTCAACGCGTCTCACACTAGCCCTGCCTTCATGCGTTCGCTCATCGACCAACCGACGATTCTGCGTGTTGCCAAGTCAAGGACAACCGCCAGAAAAAGCCAGCCCTGTCGCGTGTGGATGTAAGTCACGTCGGCGACCCAGGCCTCGTTGGGCTGCCAACCGTCAAAGCGTCGCTTGAGCACGTTGGGTGCGATAGGCTCATCGTGATCAGAGTCCGTCGTGACTCGGTACGGGCGCTTGTAGACAGGGAGCAGCCGTTGGCGCAACAGGCTTTGCCGGATCCGTTCGTGACCAATAGTGTGACCCGTGTTCTGGAGATGCTCGACAATGCGAGGTCGACCATAGCTCTGATCACTTTGCGCATGAATGCTCGCCACGTGGGCATCCAAAACAGCGTTGGCAATCGTGCGTTCGCTACTCGGTCTATTGCGCCATTGGCAATACCCCGAGCACGATACACCAAGCAAACGACACTGACGTGCCACGGGAAATGTGTCGCGATATGACTCAATCCAGGCGTACTTCTCGGCAACTGCTCCTGCGTTGCTCTATCTCCTGCTTCCTGCAGTCGACCGCGACTCTTTCGCGAAGAACGCCGTCGCTTTTTGTACGAGTTCAAGGTCCATCTTGGTGTTGGCCAACTCCCGGCGCAGCCGTTCGTTTTCTGTTTCCAAATCCCGAACTCCTGGCGTCGTCCGTCCGCTGACTACTCGCATTGCCTTGAGTTTGCCGGCGCGGTGCAGCCGCAACCAGTTCCACATGCTTGAATCGGGGATCCCCAGCCTTTTAGCCGCCTGGTTCGCGCCGACTGACTCAGCTAACCGGACCGCCTCAACCTTGAATTCATCCGTATACTACCTACTTGGTACCTGTTGTTTCTTGCTCATTAGTTTTCTCCGTTCATCAGAAAGTATCTGCTAATTCTGATGTACGTGAAACCGAGGCAGGGTCAGGTTGAACTTCCAATCGAGATATATACAGAAAAACTTTGGGAAAGATCAGAGAACGACGCTGTAGTCAAACTAAATGAAGCCGTTCAGCAATACGCTATGGCTGCCGGTAAACCCCTTTGGCTGCTAAGTGCTGAACACGACGGCGATGTTTTAGTTCAGTTTGGCGATTCATTGGTCGAGATGAACCTAGGGGATGGCGGGGTGATGTACGTCTTCAAAGATACTGCTTTTTGGCAGTGCCATTGATACCCAACAAGTCGTTGAAGACTGACCCGCTACAGCACGTTTTCCCAATGTTGCTACTGCTACATTTCCAAGGCGCGCTGCATCGGGCAGCTGAGCAAGACGGTAGGCATCAAGAAACATTCCGCAGCGTTGACATACCATAAATGATATATATACACTATAAAGTATGCGGGAGATTTACGAGCATCGCCGCGTCGCACGACAATTACAGCGTCTACCGGTAGAAACCCTGCAGCGTTACGAAAAATGGAAAGATATTGTCAGGATCTCTGGCCCATCGGGTCTTCGGTCAATCCGGGGGTTTAATGACGAGAATTTGCGAGGAGAATGGGACGGCCATAGGTCTTCTCGGCTGAACCAGCAATACCGCGTAATTTATCGTATGGACAATGAGAATGTCTTAGTCCAGGTCGTTCGAGTGTCGGCGCATGATTATCGGAGTGCTTGAATATGAAAGACTATAAGAAAGCTAAGAAATTGATAGAGGTATCGGTCGGAGATTCAGTTCGAATTATTCGTGATCTTCAAGGTTATAGCCAAAATCAACTGGCTGAAATAACCGGTATTCCACAATCGACGCTATCGGCCATTGAAAATGGCCGAGTTAATCTAGGGGTTGAACGAGCAAAAGTATTGGCGAAAGCTTTGCGTTGCCATCCAGCCGTCTTGGTTTTTCCTGGATGGGATATCGGTAGTGCAGCTGCTGCCTAACCAGTAGTTCACCCTGACCGATGACAGCGTCCTCGTTGCGCTGCCGCTCCACTGCGGGCCTGTCAACGGCGGGTTAACAAGACGTTAGGTGGCGAGGTCCAATTTTGTCGATATCGACATGTTTCAATGACTGAATCTGAAGCCCTTGAAGTTATCGCCGCGTTCACTTCGAACGCGATCAGTGCGTTTACGGTGTACTACTCCTATACCTTCGCCTATTTAGCGGTTTGTTACCTCGTCGGATCGAAACTAAGCAACTTTCAAACTATTGCGGTTTCCGTGCTTTACTTCGCATCAGCCGCCCTCGCTGTTTTTACAGTATTGGTGCAACAGAGAACGGTAGACGAAATCATGGGTTCGTATCCGACTGTACTTGATCAGAATTTATTCTGGAGCATGCAGGGATGGGGGATGTAACAGCTTTCGTTTTCGCCGCCGGCGTTATTATTAGTCTGTACTTCATGTACAACTGCAGACGAAAAGATAATGAGAAATAGCCGAAAGACATTCAGTGCCTCAAGCAGCTCGAATCACGACCGCCACCTAACCACACGCCCTGAGGCCGACGGTCAACTGAATCAAGCAATGAAGGCTTGCAGCAAAGGCAATTGTTTTTTCTTCAGCACGAGCAAATATTTAGCTTCGTCGTAGGGTTTTCTATCGAGCCAGCAGCGGTGAAGAATTCGGATCCATTTATAGGCTAGCGCTCGAATGATGGTCTGGTGTGTTTTACCCTTGGCTTTCTGTTGGGTGTACTAAGCATTGGCCCAGAAAGAGAGCTTGACGGTTTCGCCGGCCCATTCGACAAAGGTTTGTCGCAAGAACGTCGGGCAGCAGTAGCGCCAATGAACCCAGGCTTGGTTACCACTGCGTTTAAGCACGGGTGCGATACCGCTATATCGTTGCACATCTTCAGTCGTAGGATAGCGTGAACGGTCGTCGCCGAAGGCGGCCAATAGTCGTGGTGCAAGGACGGGCCCGGCGCCCGATAGGACCTCAAACAAGCGCACCATAACGGGAAGGCAATCCCGACGTTAGGCGTCAGCAGTCTCGCCATGAATATGTAGCTAGCAACATGCTCTATACTCATAATCCATGAGCAGCATTAATTTCAAAATACCGCCAGAATTCGATTCCGCTCCAAGATCTGAGCGCATTAAATTCGAAGACGTACTTTGGGCCAGAATTGCTAATGGTCCCGAAGCCATTGCGATCCCAGAACACCACCGAGATATCCTGGACGAACGCTTGGGAGAATTGAATCGAAATTCGGACTCGGGCCGACCATGGCCAGCAGTGGGAGAACAAATGCTGGCCGTTGTTCGTAAGCGTTGAAACCAATCCAAATCGAATCAAAAGCTGTGCACGATTCCGAACGCGCTGCGGTCTGGTACGAATCGCGAAGACTAGAGCTGGGAATGGAATTCATCCTAGAGCTCGATGCCGCAATCGAACGAGCCGCCGAGAGCCAAGAAGCCTAGGGAGCATTATATGGATCCAT
>JBLFWZ010000332.1:0-4514 GCA_047611905.1 Gammaproteobacteria bacterium
GAGAGCCAGAAATTTTTCAGTTCTGCCGATACCGATTTGAACTTCGTCAGCGACAAACAACGTCCCGTATCGTCGGCACAATTTTGCCGCTTCGAGAAGATAATTGTCCGAGGCAATGTTAACCCCCTTGCCCTGAATTGGCTCAACGATAAATGCGGCTATCGTCTCATCGCGTAATTCATCCTCTAAGGCATTGAGATCGCCGAGTTCTACCGGGCAACAGTTGGACAAAAGCTTCTCAAATCCTTGCCAAAAAATTCATCCCCGTTAATCGCAAGTGCGCCGTTCGTCAGTCCGTGGAAGGCCTTTTGTAGGTACACGATTTTCGCGCGCCCGGTTGCGCGCCGAGCGAATTTAATTGCGGTTTCGATGCCCTCTGCGCCAGTATTCGTAAAATATACACGCTCGAGATGAGAACCAACCTTGGCCTTCAACTGTTGAGCAAGGACACCAGATAACAGCGGCGCCTCCATCTGCACGAGACTTGGATGCTCGCTCGCAAGAAACTCCTGAATAGCATTGCCCACCGTCGGGTGATTGCGTCCGATATTAAAAACGCCATATCCCGAAAGCATATCGAGGTACTCGATCCCCTCAACGTCCCAATAGTATTGACCTTGGGCACGCTCGTAACATCTATCGAAGCCAATCGTTTGTAAAACGTTCGCGAAAACCGGATTGATATGCTCGGCATGCAGCGCCGAGTTGCGCCCACGATGGTCCGCCAATAATTGGGTAATATCAAAAGGCATATGCTACAACCTGAAAAAAATGGCGTGGTGTCACTATACGCGACGCAGCGTTTGGTCACGCGGAGCTCAACTCCCGTTTGAGACGCTTCTGTTCTATGTCGTGTCTTTCCGACAGCAAGATACTCCCGAGCGCGTCAACGCTACACTTAGGTGCGGTTAGGAAACCGCTAAATGATCGCGCGTAAACGAAAACCAAACCCGGGAAAGCGCTACCCTTAGACACGAGTTGCAAGCAGGCTTGAACGTTTGTTCGCACCTTTGATGGCGGTCCACAATTCCATCAAAGACCGGATAAACGACGTCAGTCATGCGTCCGTGGATTCGTTCCTCGCCTCTCGCTAGAATCAACGCAAACACAAGGAGATCACGATGCCTAGTCAACACGCCCGAATCGACACGATGAAAATTACGCTTGGTACGCACGAAATGACCTATCTGGCGGCTGGCCCAACGGACGGACCGTTAGTGATATTCGTTCACGGCTGGCCTGAACTTGGCCATAGCTGGCGCCATCAGTTGCCCGTTCTAGCTGGTCTCGGATTTAGAGCGATTGCGCCAGATCTGCGTGGGCACGGAGGCTCAACGGTGTACGATCGTCACGAAGACTACACAATGGAAAAACACGTTGGCGATCTACTAGCGCTCATCGACTCTTTAGGTCGCGAACAAGCTGTGTGGGTCGGCCATGATTGGGGCGCACCGGTGGTTTGGAGTTTGGCATCGCATCATCCTGATCGGTGTTACGCGATTGCGAATTTATGCGTGCCGTATCGGGTCTTAGACAATGGCTTGGACGGTGCGCTAGCGTTGGTCGATCGCAGCGTCTATCCAAAAGAACGCTATCCGGCGGGGCAGTGGGAATATCAGCTTTTCTATCAAGAAAATTTTGCTCGTGCCAAGTCAGTATTTGAGGCCAACCCGACGAACACAATCACTGCCTTGTTCCGCAAGTGGAGTCCCGATGATCGTGGTAAGCCTGCTATTACTGCCAATGTTCGAAACGACAATGGATGGTTAGGGGGTGTTGACGTGTTTCCGGAACTAGAACGCGACGATGACGTCATTTCCGCTGACGATCTCGAGGCCTATGTTAGCGCGTTAACTGCGACCGGATTTTTTGGTAGCTGCTCCTTTTACATGAACCATTCGATCAACGCTGAATACGCTAAATCAGCGCACAACAACGGCACTATTGACATGCCCGTGTTGTTTTTGACGGGCGCCTACGATTACGTTTGCGAATGTGTCGATTCGCGATTACCCGAACCAATGCGCGAGTATTGCCGCAATCTTACTGAGCGCACGGTTAATTCCGGCCATTGGATGGCCCAGGAAAAACCCGTTGACGTCAATAATGCGCTGACCCGCTGGCTCGCCAGTAGCGTTGTGGATGCGTGGCCCGAGCCGCCTTTGTAGCGAGCACTTTTCAGACTCGAACCGCCAAGATTTGCACTAGCCTATCGAGGCGTTATCGGCGAGTGGCGCGAAATGGGTCTGGCTCTGGTCGGAACCGACCGATGGCGCTCAGTTACGCGTTCCATAGTGCGTCGATTTTCGATCACCCGGGCGGTTAATTCTTTCTGAACGCCATTATCGATCAGTCGCTCGCACCACCTTGCATTTGCGCTTTTACTGACACGGTGTGTGCGCGCGCCGACGACACCTCTTCGAAGCCAGCTGGAGTTGGACGTAGGCGCGGGAAAGCGATGTGTCGGAAGGCTTCCCCAGCAGTGAAATTATCGTGTAGTCCTGCGACTAACGGCGCGAGCGCGGGCTTTGGTCGAACCGCATAAACCGCATCTGGACCGAAGAATCGCAACGACAATGTACGCCGGCGTGTGCCGTCCGTTGGTGAGCCACCGTGCAAGGTTGATGGATGAAACACAACCACGTCTCCAGGGTTTACTGCCCACGAAACAATGTCCCAATTAGCACGGTCTGATTCTATGTCCGGCAAGCGCGGCAAGCCCTCGCCATAGACGGGTTTAGTCGGATCATCCGCATCGAACGCAGAACCGTCGTATAGGGTCGTCAAATGTGAGCCGCGCACGAATTCTAGGGACTGGTCCTGTCTCACCCGATCGAAATTGACCCACACAACGGCAATGTGTTCTCCATCTAGCGCTAGATAGGATGAATCTTGATGCCACGGTGTGCGTCGCGCCCTCGCGCCCTCTTTTAGGAACACTTGCTCATAGAGGAACCACACGTCGTCGGTTCCCCAGAGTGCCGCGACTACGTCGGCCAAGATCGTCTTCTCGAGAAAGTCGCGGTAGTTAATCGCGGCGTCGGGATGACATTGATCTTGATAGAACGTGCCATCATCTTTCTCGAAAAACTGGCAAGCCGACGGCGAAGGATGCTTAATGCTCCAATTGTAGTAGCGCTCCGCCTCAACTAGCGCAGTCGTATCCAGCACATTGGGTAAGCAAATTGCGCCGTCACGACGATAGTCAGCTGCGCGGGACTTAACCTTATCTATGGTGTTCGACATAAGCCTACCTTCTGGTTTGGATTAACTCGCGCCATTATTGCGCTGTAGCTTCATTAATTCGATAAATTCACGTCGCGTTCTCGGGCCATAGGTGCCGAAGTGCGGACTCGGATCGTTGCGATATTCTTCGCGCGCCATAGCCACGGCATCGCCGCGCGCTCGTTGCAACACCTCAGGCAAGGCGACACGATAAACACGCGCTGCGTTTAAGCCAAATATTTTTGCCCGTAATGGCTTCGTCATTGACGGGTAGCCAAAGCGCTCCTGAAATTCGGCGGATATCTGGAACGCTCTAAACGCTTGAATCTGGTCTTGCGGCGATCCGTACCACACGCTGTCCGAGCCATATAGCACGTTATTCTCGCCTAAATACTTAACGAGCTTGCCGACACAGTGCGCCGCTTCGACCGGATCGCGCATAAGTAAGCGCCAGGTCGTGCCGAGTTCAGCATAGACATTACTGTGTCGACCTAAGCCAGCGTCGAGTACCGAACGGATTAGCTCATCGACACCTTCGCCGCGCGCCGGATCGTAAGGACCTTCTGCACGACCCGGAATGTAACCTGAGTGATAGACCAAAAAATTCACGTCTGGAAATCGCGCCGCGACCCTGCCAATGTCTGTGCATAAAGAGTGCTCGTAGGAGCGCTTGCCGAATGGGATCCCTTTGTGAATACAAATATTTCGGATGCCGAGTCGCACGGCTTTCTCGATAAAAGCTATGCCTGTGTTCGGATCATCGAGATAAAAACCGCGCCCGTCAGGCCCCCATTGCGTGTAGCATTTCCAGGCGGAAATATCCCAGCGCTCGGCAAGCTCATCCATGCTTTCCAGATCGCCAGCTTGATTCGGATTGACTCGACCATGAATGAGCAACCGATGATGGTGTCCCATACGCTCGACAATTTCGCGCGTTGCGGCCGCCTCGGCGATGGTTAACGGTTCTTCCGAACGCAACGATGGGACGAACGACAACATCATCATGTCTGTATCGCTGTCGAGAAAAACGTCCTTAATAAAAGCATCGGCGCCGAGACAACGCATGTAGTCGCGGCTCAACACGGAATGTTCGTTGCGACAACCGGGTTTTAAAGTTCTAACTAAGCTCGGTGGTACGACATAATGACCTTGCGCATCGAAGATGAACTCGTCGCCACCCAGTTCGTGTGCGGCCAATTCGTTATCGAACAAGGAATCTTCGGAGACGGCAAAACTACCGCCACTGCGGCCAGCCGCAGCATTGACGGAATTGAACGAAAATAAGGTCG
>JBLFWZ010000333.1:0-4495 GCA_047611905.1 Gammaproteobacteria bacterium
CGTGGAGATGTGACGTTATAATGCCAGGCTTTGTCTGAAATTGATTCTGGCGATTACGCCTTCACATCTTCCCAAGGGTCGGACCGTAGGTACTGGTCGAACCATTCACATTAACGTGGTCAAAGACCCGATCGAACAAGCTTCGTTGCTAATGAACCTGGCCAACATTAGAAAATCGGGGCTAACAGGAGAACGACGTTGGACGCATATACGACTGAAGAAGAACAAATAGCGAAGATCAAAAAGTGGTGGGGTGAAAATGGTAAAGCCATCATCCTCGGGCTGGTATTGGGATTGAGCGGGTTATTCGGTTACCGATATTGGGAATCCGCGCGCACGGTCGAAGGGCAGAATGCATCCATAAACTACGAACATCTCCTAAGTATCGCTTCCAACGGCGCAAGCGACGAAGCAACTACGGCAGGACAGGCCATTATTGCGGGTTATCCGAAAAGCACGTACGCGCGGCTCAGCGCACTCGTACTCGCTAAACTCGCGGTCGATGTGCGCGACTTCGAAGAGGCGAAATTACGCCTGCAGTGGGTTATTGATAACTCTAAAGAGGGCAAGATCAAACCCATGGCTCAAGCAAGAATGGGCCAAGTGCTCCTAGCTGAAGGGAACGTCGATGCCGCGAGTAGTCTGGTCGCCGAAATCGATCCCGCGTACGCGGATTTATTTACTGAATTGCGCGGCGATGTTTTATTTGCGAGCGGCGAAACCGAACAAGCGCGGGCACTATATGAACAAACGCTCGATGAAGCGTTGAAGCGCGGAAATTCAGGCGCAATTGTCCAACTCAAGATTGACAACTTGAACGTAGCCACTCAGTAAGCCGATTGAATATGCAATTATTGCGAGCGTCGCTTCTTCTAACAGTCCTAATGCTAGGTGCATGTGGAACTGTTAAGGAGTCGGTAAGTAACCTCGTGGCACGCGAATCTGACAATTCAACGCCGCCTGCCGAACTCATTGAATTCGAACCTAGCATCGAGGTCGAAAAGATCTGGTCCGGTCGATATGGAAAAGGTGTCGACGAACTTTTCATCCAACTGCTCCCGGCGCACTACAAAGATTCAATTTTCACCGCCGATCGTGATGGGCGAACTATCGCGATGGACGCGGCGACCGGTAAAGAAATCTGGACGGAAAGAGACAAGGCCTTGCGCATTTCAGGTGGACCCGGTGCGGGCGAAGGTCTCGTCTACGTGGGAACCTCGGATGCGGAAGTCGTCGCACGAGATGCTGAAACTGGTGAGCAGAAGTGGGTATCGAACGTCTCTAGTGAGGTCCTCGCGGCGCCGGTTGCGGCACGCGGGACGGTCGTTGTTCGCACGGGAGATGGCAAGCTGTTTGGCTTGCACGCCGAATCTGGTAAACGAAAATGGGTTTACGATCGAACTATTCCGGTACTAACCTTGCGGGGTACCGGGACACCGATAATTCACGAGAATACGGTCATTGCCGGATTCGACAATGGCCGATTGGTGGCACTCGATCTCGATACAGGCAAACAAGAATGGGAAACTAGCCTAGGGGTACCGAGCGGTCGCTCAGATTTGGAAAGGATGGTCGATATCGATGCGGAACCAACGATCCTCGATGGCACCGCCTACATAGCTAGCTTTCAGGCCAATGTCGCAGCCGTGTCAGTGTTCACCGGTCAGCTCGATTGGACTCGGGAAATCTCGTCCCACTCAAGTCTGGCAGCGGATGAGGCTAGAGTTTACGTGACCGACGACAAAGGCTATGTATGGGCCCTCGACCGGCGTTCAGGGACTTCTATTTGGAAACAGGAAGGACTGAAAGCTCGAAAAGTAACCGGGCCTGCGGTGATAGGAAATTATGTCGTCGTCGGTGATTTTGAAGGCTATTTGCATTGGATAAATAGCGAGACCGGTGAATTCGTGCATCGGCTTCGCCTAGACAAACAGCGCATATTAGTTCCGTGTCGAAGAGTCGGAGAAATTCTGCTGGCCTTTAGCACGTCTGGGCAATTAAGCGCCTACAAACTCGCCGGACCCAGTGGTACTGACGATGAATGAGCCGCGTACGGATAGTGTTCGATGAGTGTAGAGATACAACCTGAAACAAAACCCGTGCTCGCCATTATCGGTCGGCCTAACGTTGGCAAATCTACTTTATTTAATCGGCTTACGAAAACGCGCGACGCGATCGTGGCGGATGTTTCAGGCGTTACGCGGGACATCAACGTTGGCGTTGGCAGAATGGGAAACGCGGCGTATTTGGTTGCGGACACAGGTGGGATCGACAGTCTTGCAAAAGGCGACATTACTGCCCGAGTAACCGAGCAGGCGTTGGCAATGGTCGCCGATTGTGACGCCTTGGTGCTGTTAGTTGACGGAAAAGAAGGCATAAACGTAGAAGACGAATACATTGCCGCACAAGCGAGAAAATCCGGTATTCCAGTCTATCTCGTCATCAACAAAGTCGATCATATGGACCCGGAACTCATTGGTGTGGAGTTCAATCGACTCGGTCTCAATAACCCTATTCCTATTTCCGCGATAAGCGGCGTCGGTATCGGCGAACTCGTTGAACAGGTGACGGGCGGCTGGCCGCCGAGTGATGCTTATCCGTCGCCCTCTTCTGAAGGTCGGATCCGCGTTGCCATTGTTGGACGTCCAAACGTCGGCAAATCTACCTTAGTGAATCGCATGCTCGGCGAAGAACGGATGATCACGGCAGATTTACCCGGCACAACACACGATAGCGTCGCCACCGAATTCGAAAGGCGTTCGCAAGCGTATACCTTGATTGACACTGCAGGTATTCGTCGACGTTCTAAAGTAAACGAGGTCGTCGAAAAATTCAGTGCTATCAAAGCCCTGCAAGCGATTGATCTTGCAGCGGTGGTTGTCGTGGTAATGGATGCGCAGGAGGCCATAACCGATCAAGACGTTCACTTACTCGGGCTGGTCGTTGAAAGTGGCCGATCAGTCGTTATCGCAGTCAACAAATGGGATGGCCTAGCACCCGACCAACGCGACCAAATTCGCCGTGATCTAGATCGAAAACTCAGTTTTATTGCGTACGCCGAGAGGCTATTTATTTCTGCTCTACATGGCACAGGAGTCGGCGATCTATTCGATAAAATTTGCGACGCATGGCGGTCTTCGCAAGTTACCGCACAAACCAATCGCGTCACTGAAATGCTGCAACAAGCGCTTGATGCCCATCAACCGCCGTTAGTGCGCGGACGAAGAGTGAAACTGAGATATGCCCATTTCGGCGGCCGAAACCCACCGACGATTATTATCCACGGAAATCAGACGACGGCGGTGCCGGAATCTTACCGCCGTTATTTGGCGAACTATTTCCAAGCAAAATTTAAACTCGTGGGGACGCAAGTTCGGATCGAATTCAAACAAAGTGACAACCCATTCAAACACAAACGTAATGTATTGACCCCGCGACAAGCGCAAAATCGACGTCGCCTAATGAAGCACGTAAAACGTTAGCGAAACATTAAATGGTAATCCAAGCACTGGCTTTATCTTGATGAGCCAAGTCCCAGGCAACGTTTGTACCAGACAGTGTTGCTGCTAATTGTTGTTGGATTAAGCTTTTACAGTTCGCGCGCTCACTGATGTGCGCCGCCAGCACATGGCGCAACGGGCCGACGGAGAGCTTGGCGAGTAATTGAACGGCCTGCCGGTTGTTGAAATGACCGAGACGTCCCGCAATCCGATCTTTGACGGAGTCTGGGTACTCACAGGCATCTAACATGACACTGTCGTGATTGAATTCCAGAACCAATGCATTGCAGTTCGCAAAATGCTGATTGATATGTTGGGTCTCGCTGCCGAAATCGGTGAGCACGCCGATCCGTAGGTCGTCAAACTCCACCACGAATTGACACGGCTCCTTTGCATCGTGCGGCACGGGTGCCGGACGTAATCGTAACGAGCCAACGGAGAATGGTTCATGCGGCGAAATTTCGTGGACGTCAACCCCCCGTTGCTCGCCAAACGAAGACGCAACGAAGGTCCCGTGGGTCATATAGACGGGTAATTTATAACGGCGTGCAAGCGCACCGACGCCGCCGATATGATCGCCGTGCTCGTGTGTCACGGCGATTGCGGTGAGGTCCTCGAGATCGAAATCGAGTTCCGCGGCGCGGATTGCTAGACGGCGGACGGATAATCCGCAATCGATTAAGACCGCAGAATCTCCGGCTTCTACAACGGTTGCGTTACCGCTGCTACCGCTTGCAAGCACCGCAATTCGCACGTTCCGGACTCCTTATTCGCCTGTCTTAATCATTTTGGTCCGGTAACTGCGTAGCGCCCGCAGCCACGCTATCCGTTGGAATTGCGAGATGTGCACCTTCCAAACGCTTCGAATCCTAGTCCTTCATGCGTCGATCGTAGGCCCGTCGTGCAGGCCTGTTGACTAAGATCCCGCGTTTATCTCTTTGTTTAGTCGCGTGAGAAGTGCGTTAGCACGCTCGCTTGTGGCCCATTTCCCGTCT
>JBLFWZ010000334.1:0-4476 GCA_047611905.1 Gammaproteobacteria bacterium
ATCGTCGGGCGCGCGCTTCAAGGTTTATCTAGCGCCCTGCTCGTGCCGTCTAGTTTAGGTTTAGTGAATACGGCCTACCCGATCGAGGAGCGCGGTCGAGCCGTCGGTTTGTGGTCGAGCTACAGCGCAGTTGCAGGGGGGGTGGGCCCGCTCATAGCAGGTGTTTTGTTAGCCATTACCTCGTGGCGTTACTTGTTCTGGATTAACGTGCCGATGGTCGTGCTCGTGTGGTATCTGCTCGGCCGTAGCACCGTGCTCGGGCACGAGACACATTCTCGTCAGTTTGATTGGCATGGCGCCGGCTATTCGATATTGACGCTCGGGTTACTCACCTTCGCGGCCATTCAATCGTCGACTTTGGGCATTACGCACCCGATAGTGCTCAGCCTCTTCGGCGCAGCTGCCGTTCTCGCCCACCAATTTCTGCGCCGGCAAAAATCGGCCGAGAACCCGCTCATTCCTCCGGGTATCTTCCGCTCGAGAAATTTTATGGCGGCCAATGTTGTGACGTTCCTGGCCTACTCGTCCATCGGCGGCGGTTTCTACGTGATGATGCTGACGTGGATTCAAATTCAAGGCTATTCGCCCTTGGCGGCGGGCACTATCACATTACCTTTCATGCTGTTTACGGCTGGCTTCGCGCATCCAATCGCACGTCTCGTACGTCGCATCGGTGCGCGTCTTCCGTTGTCTATTGGTGTGATGCTGCTTGGTGTGGGATTCGTGATTTTCGCGATCCCCGATGTCGGCACATCGTTTTGGTTAGGCTACTTTCCAGGGGTAATCGCGAGCGCCGCGGGGATAGCACTACTCGTGGCACCCGTTACCACGGTGATCATGGGTTCTGTGGATCCGTCGCAATCGGGAATTGCCTCCGGCATCAATAGTGCGATTGCGCGGAGCGCGATATTACTGTCCGTTGCCGTGCTGGGTGCAATCCACATTACACAATTCGAGCAAGCCGCAATCGCAGGACTTGCCGCACTCGATTTGCCAGCAGCGTTGGCAAATCATATGCACTCGGAATTAATAAACGTGGCGGCTGCGGAAATCCCCAGCAGCGCGACTCCAGAAGTTCGTGAAGCGATACGCAATGTCATTGTTGATGCATTTATGAGTGCAGCGCGGGTCGCCATCTTGATAGCGGCGGCCCTGTCGCTGTGCGGCGGGATCATTGCTTTTTTTGCGATCGCGCCACTACAAAAAAATGACGGACACGCGTAGATGTCTTAACGGTGCCGTAGCAATAGCCTAGAAATAACGCGCGAGTTCGATCTGAACGTAGTCGTCGCGACGGATCCCGTAAAATGGATCGGAGGTTGCGACATCCCAGAAAACGCGCATTTCTGCCTCGAGTTTCCAGCTAGAACCGATTCTCCGACTGGCTTCCACGTTGAAGAACTTCGATCGTCCATCGATATCGGCGGACATTCCGGCAAGTACGGCGGTGTCTTGGACGTCGTTGAAAGCGAGACGCGCGCCGCCAAAGAGATCGTTGTTAAACGGAGATAGTGCATCTTGGCCGCGGCTGTCGAAGTGATATTCGCTTAAAACGCCTAGATCCATAACCGATTCACCGAGCCCGACAAACGTGTACTCAAAACCACCAACGGTGGCAATAAAATTTTCACCCTGCCCACTACGGCGCAAACCTTCGAATTTAAACAGCCAGTTGCCCGCCGTCGCCTGAATATCCGTACCGGTTTGGTTGATGATGTCGTAATGCGGTGCAAGCACGAGCTCGCGCGAGTTGGTTAGCTTCGGGAAAAATCTCGGATCCCGACTTGTTCCCCAAAAATGATACAGGCCAAAATCGAATAGCCCGATTGAATGCGCGTAGCGAACGGCCCAATCTACGTGGCTATTTTCGGCTCCGGAATCGTAAGTCGCACTGCTAGAGTCGATTCTCACTGCCGGGCGCAAGCGGCCTTTTACGCCGGGAAACGTCCGTTCTCGGAATCCGATTAATGCGAACACATCGATCGTACCCCAGTCTTGAATGTAGGCGACGTTAATCATTGGTTGGCCGAGCTTGTCTTCGTTATCGATGTTTTCCACTGTGTCGAACTGGTTAATGATGTCGACTAAGTGATTCGATTCAGCCACCCCCCAAAATACTTTGCGTACGCCAGCGCGAAATTCCCAATTCCTGGTTGAATTTATGTAGCTGAATTCGCGCAGATCAACGTGCGTGCGACGGGGATCGCCTTGGTCCCAGCGCGCGAATGGCACGACCAACAAGCTTTGGTTGCCCTTATCCCATTCCACATAGAGTTCGGGTTGGATAGCAAATGATGCGTTCGCTTCGTGTTGCCTGGGATATTGCGCATCGTGAATAAACGCACGAGCCTCGGCGGAATAAAAGCCGCTCACGTCCCAACTCACGCCGTCGCCAGCGCTACCCACCATGCGGTCGACGAAGGATTCCGCTTTCTGGATCATGTTTGGCCTTGGCGGCCCGGCCACTTCATATTCGCCGACCGGTTTTAGATCGACTATGGGTCTATTAACGGATTCGTTCGAAGACGCCAAGCGGCTACGCGGTTGCGCGGCACGAGAACTCGGCAGTGCTCGTTTAAATCTGTTTCGCGGCGTCATCTTCAGAAGTAAGCGGTCGCCGTATTTCTCTAAAGCAGGTAACAGCAAGTCGTGGGTGGCTAATTTTTCCGACAAATCGAGCACCACACGAAGATCGCCGTTTGCTCGCAGCGCATAACGCAATCCCGTAATAGGGGTACCCGACACCACCGGTAACGCTAAATCGCCGAGCGTGCGCGTTTGCGAAAAATCGACGACCAGGCGAGACGGATTTTCCAAAGTCGATAGGCGATAGGACAAGGGTTCGCTGAGATCAAACACAACCGACGTCTCGGCCGCGGATTGCCACATGCGGACACCTTCGATGTCGCCCGCCGGACTATTCAACGAATAAACTAAAAACAAGGCAAATGTAATTGTTGAACGGCGCATTCGTGTGGCACATTTTTTCAATGCGAAAAATATACCATTAATCGTTATTTATTAATAGTTTATATCGCATATATAATCCTTTAGATTAAATTTATCTTCCATCCTTAATTTCGTCTCGTGTAAATCATTGAAATTAAACGACGAATGGTCGGTGCCGGGCTTGCGTTCGCCTACACGTTACCGGACCCGGGGCGTTGGACGGCCTTAAAAAGCTGGGTGATGGTCGAGGGCGTGTAAAAAACCCGAGAAATCTATCGGCGTCGAATTTTTCCCCACTCCGGATGCACATGGGGTTCGAGATAGGGATCACGATATTCATTTCATGGTCAGCCGGACCCTTGAGCGCCTCTTTCGAAAATCGAAAATCGTTTTTACGCACCCTCGGTCAAGAGCGAACATCACATCAATGGGCACATCACCACCGAGCAACGATATTTTATAACCTCACTGAGACCTTACGCCGGAACGATTGCGCGAACGGCCCGCGCGCACCGGGAGATTGGAAACGGCTCCCACTGGCTGTTGGACGTGACGTTTCGAGAGAACGATAGCCGCATCCGCCGCGGTCATGGCGCGCAGAACTTCTCGGCGCTACACCAGGTTGCGTTGAGTATTTTCAAACGAGAGCTCACTAAAGCTAGTATTCGTAACAAACGGATAGGTGCCAGTTTCAGCGGCCACTTCCGTGAACAAGTACTTGCTAGCACTGAGGTTTAAGCGCGGTTGCCCTGGTGAACCTCTTTATACCGTAAACAAATTTATCTACGGGATTAGCGGCTCTGACGTTTTTTGAAAAAGCCCAATCCAAATATTACTTTATTGATTATTTGTTTCATTCCGTTATTCCCACTTTGTTTTAGGTTTACGAATTAAATTTGTGTTTTGTTTGTCCACTGTAGCTACATCCTACGTCGGCAGGCCCACCGGAATATTGTTTGTAACATTGAGGCAGGCTGAAGAAAATTAGCAACGGTTGTGGCGTATATTTGACGAATTCGGCGGCCAGTCTCGATAGCGCGCGCACGACTGCAGGAGCAATTGCCGAGAACGCGGAGTACATCAGTCCGTCGGGGGTGACGAAATTTGTACTCGGTCCACAACAACATCAGGGTCACGCCCTTGCGCCGCAGTTCGCGGTGGACCTCCGCATAATCTGGCAGGGTTACCTGGACACTGGCTTGCCGGATGACTCGCGGACCGTACAGGGCCTCATCGAGCGCGGTATCGCTTAAGGCCTCTGGCAACGGCCAGCCCACGTCCGCGGCCCGCGCCCGAGTTAGACAATCGCTGACCGTCGAGGCTGAGACCCCGATGGCACGGGCAATCGCCCGGTTGCTTAAGGCGACGACAAAATGCAGCCGTAGAATCTCGCTTAGTTTACGCATGGATAACCTCGTATAAGCCATCCGACTTCCTCTGAACGACAAAACGTCCAGCATCCCATGGCGGGTTGTTATCCTGCTCTCGCTAGTGCTCTCTCAATGCCAAGACCACCGGAGATAATCG
>JBLFWZ010000335.1:0-4414 GCA_047611905.1 Gammaproteobacteria bacterium
GGGTTCACCAACTAGGACTTTCTGAAACCGCCGTTCTAGTGCTGCATCTTTCTCGACATTCTCGCGGTATTCGTTAAGCGTCGTCGCGCCCACGCAGTGTAGTTCTCCGCGTGCCAATGCTGGTTTCAACATATTGCCTGCGTCCATTGCGCCTTCCGCCTTACCGGCGCCGACCATGGTGTGGATTTCATCAATAAACAAAATAACCTGACCTTCTTGCTTACCCAAATCGCTGAGCACGGCCTTTAGGCGTTCTTCAAACTCTCCACGAAATTTAGCACCCGCAATAAGTGATCCCATGTCGAGGGAAAGCACCCGCTTTCTCTTTAATCCGTCCGGGACTTCGCCATTAATTATTCGTTGCGCGAGTCCTTCGACGATTGCGGTCTTACCGACGCCAGGTTCCCCGATCAAAACCGGGTTGTTTTTTGTTCGTCGCTGTAGGACTTGTATCGTGCGGCGGATCTCTTCATCGCGACCGATAACTGGATCGAGTTTGCCTTGCTCCGCTCGTTCGGTCAGGTCGATGGTATATTTATCTAACGCTTGGCGGTTATCTTCTGCATTGGGGTCATCAATTTTTTCTCCACCCCGCACGGCGTCAATCGCGTTTTCGAGTGCTGCGACCGTCACCCCTGACGACTGCAGAATTCGAGACAAATCGCCACGGTCCTGCATTGCCGCAAGAATGAACAGTTCACTTGAGACGTAGGCATCGTCCCTTTTTTGCGCGATTTTATCGGTGAGATTCAACACCCTGATTAGTTCGTTCGACGGGTGTACGTCGCCGCCCGCACCTTCGACCTTAGCGATGCGGTCAATCGTCTGTCCGAGCTGCGACCGTAGTTTGTTAACGTCGCAGGCGGCGTTTAACAAGAGATGTCTTACGGTACTGCCTTCAGCATCAAGCATCGCGACCATTAAATGGACGGGTTCAATGAACTGGTGATCGAGTCCCAAAGCTTTGCTTTGTGCATCGGCCAATGCCATTTGGAATTTGTTCGTCATTTTGTCTGCGCGCATTATTAGTTCCTCTCGACAGTCGAAATTGCCCCGCTTCTATTGCGTACGAATGTCGTATTTGGGTGACGGCTAATTATCGCCGCGGTATCCGAATTATCATCCGACGGCTCCGATCTGTGCTTTTAACCGCAAGTACCGACATATATGGGTCTAATATCTCTTAATTCAATCACATCACTCGTACAGTTTCCCGCTAAGTTGTAGTTGTACAACACCGTAAGTCCGCAGTCTTGATTTAGATCAGTTCCGGGAGGTCGGACGTAGATGAAGACCCGAGCGTGTTGAACCGGGGTCCCTTGTTCCTTCATTAACTCCGCTGCGCATTGCTATGCAGAACGATTCGGTTGTTTAAATCGACATTTGCCGACTTATAGCCTGTGTCAAATCTTCCGATTACGCCGTGTTCCAGTCTTGTATCGTAAATTTGATCTGGGTCAATCCGAGATAGCTGCCAACTAGTAATTTTAAGATTGATGAGAAGTCTCGCATGGTAGTGGGCACTTGCGACAATTGTCCAAGAAATTGATTTGCCGGAGTTTTGAGCCGCGATGAAAAAAATACCGAAAATAATCTCCGTCATGACCCCTTTTCCATTTGATATCGGCAGAAGAGAACCAATCGGTAATGCGCGCCGAATGATGATGGAGCGCAAGATCCACCACCTGCCGGTAGTCGAAAACCATGAACTAAAAGGGCTCATAAGCGATCGCGACATCAAACTTCTCCTAGGTCCCGAGTTCGACTATCCCGATCCCAAAGAATTGACGGTTGAGGACGCAATGGTCGATGACCCTTACGTTGTTGATTCGGAAACCTCCGTAATCACCGTGCTTGACGAGTTAGCGATGAGGCATATCGGCGCGGCGCTCGTCACTAAGCAAGGCCGTTTGGTCGGTATATTCAGTACAAGTGATGCGTGTCGAGAGTTCTCGAGTTGGTTAAAACAAGAATTCTTCGGTTCAATTGGCGGTTCAGATATCGCTTGAAAGCATCGCATGGCCGCTCCTGCAATCCTTAAGAAGCTACAAGCTACAAACTCCAGATGCCTACCCGCATTCGTGCGGCCATATACGCTTGGTTGAGACACATATCTCTTGGGTGTTCATGACTGGCGGTTTTGCCTACAAGCTAAAAAAACCAGTCGGTTTCGGTTTTCTTGATTTCAGTACACTGGAAAAACGCCACTACTATTGTGACGAAGAATGTCGTTGTAACGCATTTTTTGCTCCCGAAATATATTGTGGCGTCGTAGCTGTGACGATCGATGAAAACGACCGGATAGAGGTTGGCGGGAGCGGAGAAATCATAGAATACGCAGTAAAAATGCGCCAATTCGATGACTCAAAACAATTAGATCACCTACTTGAACGCGATCAATTGAGCGGGAAAATGCTGCGAATTTTCGCCACCGACTTAGCCTCGATTTATCGTAGCTTACCGAAGCTCGCAAATGGTTCCATCGCCGGCTCCGCGGATCGCGTATTCGCGCGCACTTGCGAAAATTTCGACACGCTGGAAAACACGCTGTCGGCTCAAACGTATACTGCGACACTGAACGGCCTAAAAAAATGGAGTGTCGAATCGTACAAGCGATTAAGTCTTCACTTTGATGAAAGAGCTTGCGATGGCTGGATCAGAGAACGCCACGGCGATCTCCATCTTAGTAACCTCATTCAAACGGAGCAGGGGATTCGCGCATTTGACTGCATCGAATTCAGCGTAGAGTTGCGGTGTATTGATGCAATTGACGATATTGCATTCCTCTTCATGGATTGCGCGGTACGCGGGCCCGCGGACTTGGCCTACGATTTTATCGACAGCTACCTAGAAACTACCGGAGATTATTCAGGCGTTTGCCTACTCCGCTACTATGCGGTCTATCGATCATTAGTTAGGGCGAAAGTAGCCTCCTTGCAACTATCGCAAGCGTCCAATCTTGATGCGTCAGCGCGACATATTGAATGGGCCAACACAACCGCCACCTCAAGCACCGGACGTATCACCGTCATGTGTGGACCCTCAGGATCCGGAAAATCCTGGTTGGCCGAGCGTTTGGTTCCACATCTGCGCGCCATACGCCTGCGTTCCGACATCGTTCGTAAGCAACTCGCGGGACTCGAGAGCACCCAAGCTTCGGCATCAGATCTCGATGGGGGAATCTATACAACGGCAAGCAGCGAGGCGGTTTATTCGCGGCTACTCGAACTAACAGATGCTCTAATTACGAGCGGTGAAAACGTTATCGTTGATGCAACGTTTTTGTCTGGTCAATGGCGCGCGCTTTAGAGCCCTCGCGGCGAACTATCACAGCGATTGTGTGGCTGTCGTCTGTGAGGCCCCGCAGGACATTTTGGAACGCAGAGTCATCGAGCGCCAAAACGCTGGGCGAGACCCGTCCGAAGCCACACCAAATGTATTACATCGCCAGCTCGAAACACTTGAACCGATCAATGAAGATGAACGAATGATTCGCGTGTGCACGAGTCACGACGTCGATATCCCAGCAGTCGTCGCGCGGCTTAATACTGCCTAGCGCGTTGTCGGCAAGAGCACGCCTATGCTTGTGGTGCCCGTGTAGAGGCTAGCGCGCCATGCGGGTATTAATTCGACCGCAAGTTAGGCACCTCCGGATCCTTGATCACCGTCTGCAAATCTAATCAGCACTCATTTCACCGAGTTTACTGCCCGGCCGGCGACGCTAATCTTGTTTCACTGATTCGCGAATTCGCTGGTAGCCCGCCTTGAGCTCGTGTGCGAGTAGCCGCATTGCAGCACCAACTTCCTTAGACGCATCAGCGGCGGCATCCCCGGCCGTTGCAGCGCGATTCTGGAAGTGATGCCACTTTTGCTCTGTCCGTTCCCACTCTTCTCTTGCCTCAGCTTTCGCGAGATGCATCTGAACGTTAATTTCATCTCTTTCCGATGCCAATTTTTGGGTAAGTTCGGCGCATTCTTTTTTCAACGTAGCTATCGAATCAATGGACATATGGCTCCTCCGGTGCGGTGGGTAGTCTTATTTTAAGCAAGATATTAATTGGATCCGGAAAGTGAATATTGATGTATGTCAATGGCGAGGGCGATTTTTCGATTGGTTTTGTTGACCTAAATCAAAACGCCAGACTCGGGGTCGGCTTAAAGTAACCAGGAGTTATTCATTCAGCACTCCCGGCGGTATTGAGCATGATGAAATTCCAGATCAGCACACAACTGCGCCTTCTCTCCACAATAGGCATTCTTACAATCCTATTGAGCGCATGTAGTAAGGATGGCGAACCGGTAAAAGGTTTTGTTTTGCCCGAAGGTAACATCGAACGCGGCAAACAGGTCTTCGCCTCGGTTGGATGTCGTTCATGTCACATCGTGACGAACGAAGAATTTCCGCCGTTGGAGT
>JBLFWZ010000336.1:0-4412 GCA_047611905.1 Gammaproteobacteria bacterium
ATTGCTTTGGTGATTTTCTGCGTATTCTTTACGCTTCCAATCTTCGTCCGAATTTCTTTTCCGCCGGCCATCTAGGTTTCCTATCGTCGATCCCTTACCAGGTGTGATTAGCCTTGAATTCGGCGATTGCGGTCTTGAGGCCCGCAGAAATATCATCGCCAAAATCACCTGTCGCGTTGATCGTATCGAGAAGATCTTGGTGTGAGCTGCCCACATAACTATGCAGCGCGGCTTCAAAATCAACGATTTTCTCGAGTTCAATATCGTCCATGAAATCGTTTTCGACTGCGAATAGGCTTACTGCCATCTGCGCAACGGAAAGTGGCGCATATTGTTTTTGTTTCATCAATTCCATCACGCGCTGGCCGCGCTCTAGCTGCCGGCGTGTCGCTTCATCAAGGTCGGAAGCGAATTGTGAGAACGCCGCTAGTTCCCGGTACTGCGCTAATGCGAGGCGAATGCCGCCGCCTAATTTTTTGATGATTTTTGTTTGCGCCGCACCACCCACTCGCGAGACCGACAGGCCGGCGTTGATGGCAGGGCGAAACCCTGAATTAAATAAATCTGATTCGAGGTAGATCTGCCCATCCGTGATCGAAATCACGTTAGTTGGCACGAACGCGGACACGTCACCGGCTTGCGTTTCGATAATTGGCAATGCGGTTAGTGAACCGGTCTTCCCTTTCACTTCGCCGTTGGTAATTTTTTCGACGTGTTCGGCATTAATTCTCGAAGCACGTTCTAGCAAACGAGAGTGCAAATAGAACACGTCACCGGGATACGCCTCTCGGCCAGGCGGACGACGGAGCAGCAAAGATACCTGCCGGTAGGCCCAAGCTTGTTTCGTCAAATCATCGTATACGATGAGTGCGTCTTCGCCGCGGTCGCGAAAATATTCGCCCATCGCGCAACCGGAATAAGGCGCAATGTACTGTAAGGCGGCAGAGTCAGATGCTGTGGCGGCGACTACGATCGTATGTTCCATCGCGCCGTGTTCTTGTAACTTGTTTACTACCGTGTTGATCGATGACGCTTTTTGTCCGATCGCTACGTATATGCATTTAACGCCGGTGCCTTTCTGGTTAATGATCGCGTCGATCGCAACCGCGGTTTTGCCCGTTTGACGATCACCGATAATGAGCTCTCGCTGCCCGCGGCCAACCGGGACCATCGCGTCAATTGATTTAAGGCCCGTCTGAACCGGTTGATCGACCGATTGACGTTCGATGACACCTGGAGCAATTTTTTCGATGGGGTCGTGACGTACGGCGACAATTTCGCCTTTTCCGTCTATAGGAGCTCCAAGCGAATCAACGACCCTGCCGAGCAAACCCTCGCCAACGGGTACTTCGAGGATGCGACCTGTGCAACGGCAAGTATCGCCCTCGGATATATGCTCGTATTCGCCCATGATCACGGCGCCAACAGAATCTCGTTCGAGGTTCAACGCGAGACCAAACACGCCGCCCGGAAACTCGATCATTTCGCCTTGCATCGCATTGCTCAAACCGTGAATGCGTGCGATACCGTCCATCAGACTGACGATCGTACCTTCGGTACGGGCCTCTGTTTTCAGATCGAGACCTTGGATTTTCTTTTTGATCAGTTCGCTGATTTCTGTTGCGCTGATACTCATGGCTGTCCTCTACGAAGATATTTCAATGGTTTTTGAGGGTGTTGTCTGCAGGCATTCTACGAGAGTTGCTGTTGCAACGCCTGGAGGCGGCCGCGCAGTGATATATCAATCACTGAGTCGCCGACTTTAATAACCGCTCCGCCGATTAGATCTGGGTTTACCGCCGCAACTAGTCTGCATTGTCGCCCAAGTTTTGCCCGTAAGGCTGTCGCTATCTGCTCTTGGCTCGTCTCACTAATTTCGAAAGCCGATTCAACTGTTACGTCGACGACCCCGTCGGCCGCGGCCTTATATTGCTCAAACAACACGGAGATTTCCGGGGCCAAGCTTAATCGACCCGCGTCGATTAACGCGCCAAGGAAATTTTCACGATGGGCGTTTAATTCTGCACCGAGAATTTCGACGAGCAATTCTTTTAGCTGGCTCTTAGCTATCTTAGGGTGCGTGATGAGCGGCTGCAGGTCTGGGTGAGCCGTCGCGCTAGCGAGTGACTCAAGCATGGTCGCCCACTCGCTTTGCTCGCTCTCATCTACTGAGAAACGGAAAGCGGCTAAAGCGTAAGGCCGTGCGACGGTAAGATTTTCCTGCATGACTTTTAGATTTCCGCGACCAGCTTGTCGAGAACTTCTCGGTGGGCTGTGGCGTCGACCTCACGCATTAAAATCTGCTCAGCGCCATTTAAGGCTAGAACTGCAACTTCGCCGCGTAGGGATTCCCGCGCTTCATTGCGTTCCTGATCGATTCTGCCACGCGCTGCGACGAGCAAACGATCACCTTCTTCTATGGCCGCCTGCTTCGCCTGTTCGACGATCTCCTCTGCACGCTTTTGCGATTGAACGACAAAATCCTGCGCTCTATCGCGACCTTCCTGCAAAATCTCCTCTACCTTTTGACCGGCGTTGGCAAGATCTTGTTGGCCTTTTTCTGCGGCAGCGAGTCCATCGGCAATGCGCGTCTCACGCTCTTCTAACGCGTTCAATATCGGCGGCCATACGTACTTAACGCAAAACCATACGAATATCGCAAAGGATATCGCTTGGCCGATCAATGTTAGATTGATGTTCATTACGCGTAACCTGCTCGGCTTATGGGACTATCTGTCCGAGGAACGGGTTTGCGAACATCATTAGTGCGGCAAACGCGATGGCGATAATCGGCACGGCGTCAGTTAGTCCTAACATCAAGAACATCCGGGCTTGGAGCATCGGTACCAACTCGGGCTGACGCGCGGCGCCTTCAAGGAATTTGCTACCCAATATACCGATGCCAACGCCGGCACCTAGCGCGCCAAGGCCAACCATGATACCTGCCGCGAGGGCTGAAAATGCAACTACGGACTCCATAACATCTCTCCTATTTGATTAATTCGTCAATGCGAGTCGTGGGTTTCATGCGACTGACTGAGATACACAATCGTCAACATCATAAATATGTAAGCTTGTAGGGTAATTACCAGGATATGGAATATTGCCCAAGGCACTGCTACGAGCCACTGAATATAGAACGGCACCAATGCCGCAATAAGTACGAAAACTAATTCACCCGCGAACATGTTGCCGAATAACCGAAGCGATAACGACAGCGGTTTGGCGATCAGTGAAACGGTTTCGAGCGCCAAATTGACCGGCAAAAAGGCCTTACCGAACGGGTGAAACGCAAGTTCCCCGAGAAATCCGCCCAGACCTTTTATCTTGATACCGTAGTAAATCATTAGCCCGAAAATCGACAACGACATCCCGAAAGTCGCGTTAACATCAGTCGTTGAGACCATCTTCATGAACGGAAGGCCGAGCGCGTGTGCGATCTGTGGGACGAAATCAACCGGAACCAGATCCATGAGGTTCATTAAGAACACCCATACGAAAATTGTTAATGCGAGTGGCCCTATTAGGGCATTGTTACCAACGAATGCATCTTTGACACTCGTGTTGACCATTTCGAGAACCATCTCGATACTCGATTGGAAGCGCCCGGGCGTTTGCACAGAGGCGCTAACGGCTGCCTTACGAAATAACCAGCAAAAAAGCAGCCCGGTGGCAATCGACCAAAACATCGTGTCGACATTGATGGCCATAAATCCCATGTCGGTCGCTTCTTTCGCCGACTGGGCGAAACCCCACGTGCCATCAGCGCGTTCGCCGAAGGTGAGGTTTTGAATATGGTGGCTGATGTACTCAGCTGGGGATCCTGCTGCCATGCTCGTTATTCTTCGGCTAGACCTTTTCGATCTTTAAGTTACGCTCAATCCCCGATGCGCTTGCTCGGAGATTCTCCTAGATCAGCGGCGTAAATTGCGACCCAATTTACTGCAACCGTCATCAAATAAGCGCCAGCTACCGCGCCAAAATTCACTTCCAGCTGTAATATCGCCAATACAAATAAGGCGATGGTAAACGCTACCTTGAGACCTTCTCCAAGGTAGATATTGCGCAACGCCTGCTCCGGCGAGAACGCTCCGCGTGGTCGGCGAAACATCCGAATTGCTAAGTAGTACGTCGGCAATATCCCTATGCCGGCGCCGACAAGTGCCGAATACCCCATGTTCTGACTCACAAGGGTGAGACAGAATGCGAGCACAAGGCCGGCAATTATTTGGCCGGCGACGACACGCAGCGCCAGACCCCGTGAGTAATTGTACAGCGCACCGGGCTGCGTTCGATTCGACGAAATTTTAGTGTTCACGCCAATATGCGGCTGCGCAAAGCGCGTGAATTGTAGCGGCAAATGCGGCAGTGCGGCAAGTCTAAATTCACCCCTATTTTATGTGGGCCAGAAT
>JBLFWZ010000337.1:0-4405 GCA_047611905.1 Gammaproteobacteria bacterium
TTGCGGCACACTGCGTTGATTGACCACGCCGATGAGGCTTCGATCAGACAAATGATCCCAACGTTGTAGGGATTTAGGAGTTTAAACAATGGCACGAGTGAAACGTGGCGTACAGGCTCACGCCCGTCATAAAAAAGTAATCGATCAGGCGAAGGGTTACCAAGGGCGACGTAAAAACGTCTATCGGGTGGCTAAGCAAGCGGTCACCAAAGCCGGACAATATGCCTATCGCGATCGGCGCCAACGCAAGCGCCAATTTCGTGCTCTGTGGATCATGCGCATTAACGCGGCCGCTCGGATGTTCGGACTCAGCTATTCCCGCTTGATCAATGGGCTCAACCTCGCTGAAATCGAAATTGATAGAAAGGTCCTCGCGGATCTAGCAGTTCACGATCAAGCCGCATTTGGGCAGATTGCTGAGCAAGCAAAAACCGCCTTGGCGACGTAGATTCTCAGGCTTCGGCCTGAGTAATAGTTTGGAAGAGGGGAAAGGCTGAGCCTTTCCCCTCTTGTTTTGTACCGTCGATAATGTGTGTCAGTGAATAAAATGTCGGACGTTGACGAAATTGTATCTTCCGCGTCGGGTGCGGTCGCCGAAGCTGACGCATTGGCGGACCTAGATGCAGTTAGAGTTAGATACTTGGGTAAAAAAGGTCTGTTAACCGGACTACTCAAGTCACTTGGCGACCTACCTGCCGCAGAACGGCCCCAAGCCGGCCAATTAATTAACGTCGCGAAAAGCACTGTCGCGAACGCTATTGAGTCGCGCAAGAACCAACTTGAGGCCGCTGAATTAGAGGAAAATCTAACCGGCGCCAAGATTGATGTCACTCTGCCTGGCCGAGGAACTTCGGCCGGTCGGGTTCACCCGATTAGCCAAACGCTAGCTTCGATCGAACAATTATTTGTGCGCTGGGGATTTGAAGTCTGCGACGGCCCCGAGATTGAGGACGACTACCACAACTTCGAGGCCCTCAATATCCCGGCGCATCATCCTGCCCGCGCGATGCATGATACGTTTTACTTTGGTGACGGGACGCTACTAAGAACACACACCTCCCCCGTGCAAGTTAGGGTAATGGAGCAAAGGCAGCCGCCGCTACGAATTATTGCGCCGGGTCGTGTGTATCGGTGCGATTATGATCAAACGCATTCACCGATGTTCCATCAAGTGGAAGGGTTGTTGATCGATGAACACATCACCATGGGGGATCTAAAAGGAGTCCTTGAGACATTCCTAAAAACGTTTTTTGACGATCAAGATCTCAAGATGCGCTTTCGTCCGTCGTACTTCCCTTTTACCGAGCCGTCTGCCGAAGTCGACATAAAGTTGAGTTCTGAACACGGAATTTCTGATTGGCTCGAGGTCCTAGGTTGCGGCATGGTGCATCCTACGGTGCTGTCCAACGTTGGTATCGACCCTGAGCGCTTCAATGGATTCGCATTCGGACTTGGCGTTGAGCGTCTCGCAATGCTCAGATTCGGAGTCAGTGATCTACGACTATTCTTCGAAAACGACCTGCAGTTCTTACGACAGTTCTAAACGAACTGAATTTAATTCGATCCCAAGATTATGAAAGTTAGCGCGAATTGGTTAAGTGACTGGGTGACGACATCATTGGATCACGATGAGCTCGCCGAATGTCTGACCATGGCGGGACTGGAAGTTGACAGCGTTGCACCCGTGGCCCACCCATTGGGTGACATCTGGGTCGCTAAAGTTGTCACTGTTGAACCGCATCCGAACGCAGATCGCCTGTCCTTTTGCACGATAGATGTCGGGCGATCTGAGACGGTTGAAGTAGTTTGTGGCGCGCCCAATGTGCGTGCAGACTTGATCGTCGCGTACGCGGCGCCTGGCGCGAAACTGCCAGATGGACGTGAGATCGGCGCAGCAAAAGTTCGTGGCGTCTTATCTGCCGGGATGCTCTGCTCGGCCGCCGAACTCGACTTAGGCGAGGACAGTGGCGGTCTGTTGGAACTGGAAAAGGAAGCGTCCGTTGGCACCTTGCTGCGCGATTATCTTGAACTTGATGACGTGGTTTTCGATATTGAGTTGACCCCAAACCGAGGAGATTGTTTGTCCATCATTGGTGTCGCTCGCGAAGTGAGCGCGTTAACCGATAATGCCATGCGCAAAATTAATGTCGACTCTGTGGCGGCAACAATCGATAGCCAGTTTCCTATCGAGATTGAACAAGCCGAAGCGTGTCCACGTTATGCAGGTCGCGTTATTCGTAATGTTGATGCGGCAGTAGCAACCCCCCGCTGGATGGCCGAGCGTCTAAGACGCGCTGGGGTGAGGTGTATTAGTGCGGTAGTCGATATTACGAACTATGTGATGCTCGAGCTTGGCCAGCCGATGCATGGTTTCGATTTGAGCCAACTACGCGGCGGAATTTGCGTGCGCAATGGTCGCGACGGCGAATCGCTGGAGTTGCTTGACGGTCAAACAATTGAGCTAACGGTAGATACCTTGGTCATTGCCGATGGCGAGCAGGCAATCGCGTTGGCCGGCGTAATGGGTGGCATGCAAACCGGTGTCGCGTTGACGAGCACAGATATTTTCCTCGAAAGCGCCTATTTCGACTCGATTACACTTGCGGGTGTCGCGCGAAAATATCGTCTCCATACGGATGCATCTCATCGCTTCGAGCGTGGTGTTGATTTCTCCGGTCAAGAGCGCGCCATCGAACGCGCCAGTAGACTAATCCTTGATATTTGTGGCGGAGAGGCGGGGCCAATTAGTCTCGCGCAGGATCCGGCCTGCATTCCGATCCGAAACGGAATTAGTTTTAGATCCAGCGAAGTGTCCCGCCTAATTGGGATTGATTTATCGGCCGATCGGGCGGCTGGGCTCATGCGTAAACTCGGTTGCGAGGTGTCCGAATCCGCAACCGATTTGATAGTCACGCCGCCCAATTTTCGCTTCGACCTTCAGATCGAGGCGGATATTCTTGAAGAAATCGCCCGATTAATCGGTTATGCCGAGATTCCCGTTACCTTACCCAGAACGCGAATGAGTTTGGCGCCGCCAACAACACGCCACGAACGCGACACCTTAATACGCCTGGTGCTAAGCACTCAGGGGTATTTTGAAGCAATCACCTATAGTTTCACCGATACCGCTTCGATGACACTCATCGAGCCGGCACGCGGTGCGCAGATTTTATCGAATCCAATTTCGAGCGACATGGCGGCGATGCGCACCACGATATGGCCCGGACTTATTCGCGCGGCTAAACATAATTTGAATCGGCAAATTGACGACATACGGATGTTCGAGTTGGGCTTGATTTTCGATAATTCGGGAGGTGCTCTTCAGCAGCGACACGTATTGGCGGGAATTGCGATTGGCGATGCGCACCCCGAACAATGGGCGGCGACCTCGAGATCGATCGATTTATACGATATAAAACAAGAGATTACGAAATTATTCGAAGAGTTGGGGATCGCTGGATATGAGTGGTCTGTCGGGGACGATGCTGCGCTCCATCCCGGGCAGTCGGCGCAAATTAGCATTTCCGGAACTAAAATTGGCAAGCTCGGCGTATTGCATCCTGGCATCGCGAGCGAATTCGATTTAGACAATACAGTCATTGTTTTCGAACTGGAACTTGATAAATTACCTGACGTTAAAACCGCTGCTTATTCGCCAATTTCGAAGTTTCCGTCGGTGCGGCGCGATGTTAGCGTGGTATTAAGTGGTGATATTGCTGCGTCTGACGTACTAATCGCAATACGAAAGGTGGCTGGTGAGCATCTTCGCGACCTGCAGTTGTTTGACGAATATCGAGGGCAAGGTATTGATTCAGACAAAAAAAGTCTGACAATAGGCTTGATTTTTCAGGCACTTTCGAGCACTCTAACGGATGAGGAAATCGAAGAGACTATGAAGCGCGTGCAATTGCAGCTGCATGACGACTTCCGGGGCACTTTGAGGAATTAAGTATGGCACTGACAAAAGCCGACATGGCAGAACGGTTATTTGACGACTTAGGTCTCAATAAACGTGAAGCTAAAGAGCTCGTCGAGGCCTTCTTCGAAGAAGTAAGAGGCTCGTTAGAAGTGGGCCGCCAAGTGAAACTTTCGGGTTTCGGTAACTTCGATCTACGTGATAAAAATCAACGGCCAGGCCGGAATCCTAAAACCGGTGAAGAGATTCCGATAAGCGCACGCAGAGTCGTGACGTTTCGACCTGGTCAAAAACTAAAAGCCCGAGTAGAAGCCTATGCTGGAAGCGTCGAACAATAACGAACTGCCCGCGATCCCTGGTAAACGGTACTTCACGATCGGAGAAGTAAGCGATCTGTGCGCGGTGAAACCGCACGTTTTGAGGTACTGGGAACAAGAATTTCCGCAGCTCAAACCGATTAAGCGTCGTGGCAATCGTCGATATTACCAA
>JBLFWZ010000338.1:0-4381 GCA_047611905.1 Gammaproteobacteria bacterium
AAATTAAAGTTTTAACTCTGTTGTTCATGTTCATATCGATCTCCTTTGCCATGTTTTCATGACTGGCACGGGTTGTTTGGAACTTTGCGTGCAGGCTTAGATTAGGGCTAAGTAGGTGAACGAATGCTGAATCCAAGGGGTACGCGGACCTGCAAACAGCCGTAGGCTTGCCAACAAGGACGATTTCGTCACAAATTGCCAGTCACAACACGTTAGCCGTTATAAGATATCGCCCGCGGCGCAAAGCTGGCCATACGCCTGACACGCACAACATCCACGGAGAAAAATCGATGGCAGGACGAATCGAACAGCGCTTGAAAGAACTCAATATTGTGATCCCTAAGGCGCAACAACCGAAGGTCGCAAAAATAAAGGGCTGGTCGATCATAGGCAGCACCTTATACATCTCAGGGATGATCCCGCAGTGGCAAGGTGATGTGCGTTTTATCGGCAAAGTCGGGGTCGACTATTCGATCGAAGAAGGTCGCGAAGCAGCACGTTTAAGTGCGCTAAACGTGCTTGCCCAAGCATCAAATGCATTGGACGGCGATCTGGACCGAATTATACAGATTGCGAAAGTCTCGGGGTTTGTAAACTGCGCACCCGAGATCACCGAAGTTGCCGCCGTAGTCAACGGTGCGTCAGAATTGTTCCTCGATATTTTCGGCGAGCGCGGTGCGCATGCACGCATCGCTGTCGGCGCAACGACAATGCCGATTGGCGTCGCCGTCGAAATCGAAGCGATAATGGAAATCGAAATATAGTATCTGCTTGAAATAATGGAGGGCTCGGCAACACAGCCCAGCCGTTTAGACGGCGTTGCTTTTGTAAAAGCCGCTACATCCTGAGACTTTAAATCTGCCGGAGTAAACATGTCTTACGAAACGATTGAGATAAACAAAGAAGGCGCAATTGATTGGCTAACGCTAAATCGTCCCGAACGCTTGAATGTCATGAACCCGCTCATGTGCGATGAACTACAAGACTACTTCGGCGGATTGCAATTTAACCACGCTGTGCGAGTTGTCGTCATGCGTGGTGCGGGACGCGCTTTTTGCGGTGGCTACGATTTAAAAGACGCCGCAGGAGTGAGTGCCGGGCCAGTCGCGGGGATGAGGTTTCAGCGTCAAGTGAGCGAAATTTATTTACGCATGCATCGTGCGCCGCAACCGATTATCTGCCTCGCGCACGGCGCAACAACCGGTGGCGGATTCGCCTTCGCATTGGCCTCCGATGTCACGATAGCAACCCCCGATGTGAAAATGAACGTCGCGATGGTAAAAGTGGGTCTCACAGGTTGCGACGTTGGAATCAGCTATTTCTTGCCGCGTGCCGTTGGGCGTTCGGTCGCCGCTGAGCTCATGATGACCGGGCGTTTCGTCGATGCTGACCGTGCGTTGGGCTTGGGTCTAATTTCGGAAATCGCGGAGCCAGAAAACTTAGAATCGTGTGGCCGTGCAATAGCAAATGACATGCTGAAGACTTCGCCCATGGGCTTGCGCCTCACAAAAGAGGGCTTACGACTCGCCATCGATGCCGGCGGTTTAGAAGCAGCCGTTGCCCTCGAAGACCGAGGTCAAATTTTGTGCGCTAGCGCCGGGTTCTTCGACGAAGGAATCGCCGCATTCCTTGAACAGCGCGCCGCTGAGTATCCCGACGAATAATTTTGCTTAAGGCCAAAAGTCACATGCCTCGTCGTTATCTAACCATCTTGAGCCTGATCCTCGCTGGCGAGGCAATCTTTAGTTTGCCGTTCCATGTCGCGCGATTCTTTCGGGCGAGCTTTCTCGACGTTTTTGAGTTTTCGAACGCAAATCTTGGCGACGTTTTTGCGGTGTACGGCATCACCGCCATGATCGCCTATTTTCCTGGCGGGGCTATCGCGGATCGTTTTTCAGCACGCCGGCTACTAGCGGTATCGCTTTTCTGTACGGCAGCCGGTGGGCTGTATATGGCCACCATCCCGAGTTTCCTTGGGATGTCGTTACTATTCGGCTACTGGGGGATCACGACAATCCTGCTATTTTGGGCCGCCATGATCCGCGGAACGCGCGAGTGGGGCGGCGACAGCTCGCAAGGTCGCGCATTCGGGATCCTCGATGGTGGCAGAGGCCTAGTCGCCGCCGGACTCGCTAGCGTAGCGGTGGTCGTTTTTTCGCGAATATTGGTCGATGGAATCGACATCGTCGATCCGGACAGCCGACGCACGGCTCTCGTCAACGTCATCTACTTCTACACCGGCATCACGTTTTTAGCAGGAATTATTACTTGGTTGCTCGTACCAGAATCCCCCAGCCTGCAGCGCTCCCAGGCCCGCGATTCGCTGGGGAAAATCCGCGAAGTGCTACGCCAACCTATAATTTGGGTCCAGGCAATTATCGTAGTAAGTGCTTACTGCGGATATAAAGGGCTCGACAATTACTCACTGTATGCGGTGCAAGTACTTGGCATGAGCGACGTACGTGCGGCCGAATTTACGGCATCGTGTGCCTATTTACGCCCAATTGCTGCAATCTCGGCGGGAATTTTAGCCGACCGCATCGGCGCTGCTCGGCTCATGGCAGCGTTGTTTATGATCTTGATTCTGAGCTTCGGGATCCTCAGTTTTGCCGAGCCCGTATCGGGCGCGAACCTGCTTATTCTCTCCAACATCTTCATCAGCTTCGCCGGTGTATATGCTTTGCGTGCGGTGTACTTTGCGCTCCTTGGGGAAACCAAAATACCGGCTTCGATGACAGGTACCGCCGTCGGATTGATCTCGCTTGTTGGATTCACCCCGGACATATTTTTCGCCAGTATTGGCGGCCGCCTACTTGATAATGCGCCAGGGATAACCGGGCATCATCACTATTTTCTACTACTAACCGGCATCATGCTGATTGGACTGATCGCAACCCTTATTTTGGTCTGGCTCAACCGGTCCAAACGGGCAATTGACGCCTAATGTATACAATGGCGATTTCTTTTATCTGCCGCGAATTTAAGCTTTAATACGCGCTTCAGTTGAGGCACCACGCCGTCTGATTCCCGTCGCCCATAAGCGACACCACGAAATTGGCTCGATCACGTCGGGCTGGAGGTTAGTGAGAATGAGTGCTGTACAAAAGGAAATGGCCAATGTCCAGGTCACCTCGTGCAAAGCAAGCGAACAACCATGGGTCTCTTGCAACGAAAACGTTCAAGCCAAGGTGCTGTCGGTCGACTCCGAGCGCCACAGTGTGGAATTCATGTTTAAGATTGCTGCAGGGTTTCAGTCCGGTTTCCATCGCCACACTTGCGAGACCTCAGTTCTTATCCTTGAAGGTCGCGTGAAGAACCACACCACCGGTGTCGAATTCGGACCGGGCGATTTCTGCTACCAACCTTACGATGACGAACATGTCGAAGAATTCCTCGAGGAAACGATCGTCTACGGCAGTTACCGTGGCACGGAAGACAAACTCGTTGAGTTTTTAGACGAAAACGGGAAAGTTACCGAAGAATTTAAGGTTTCAGATTTTGCCGCAATGCTGCCGCAGTAAAACTGCTTAGCCCCTTAAGACTTAAAGGCCGCTCGGTTTAAATCGAGCGGCCTTTTTTTATCGCTAAATATAATTTACCGCAGATATCTCTAGCCGGACCCGTAGGTCGATTTCAATCCACGACCAATAACGACATTTTGGATCTCAGTTGTACCGTCCAAAAACTGAGCCATTTTTGCGGCGGCGAGATGGCGGCCGAGCGAAAATTCGGCGGAGTAACCGGCTGCACCCATTGCTTGCATACAGTTAGCGATCCCTTCAAAGGCAACTCGTGTGGAAAATTTCTTTGCATGTGCCGCGCTAACGGTCGCATCGTCGCCGGCATCGTGACGATCAATTGCGGATGCGGTGAGTAGTTTCGCGGCCTCCAAGTTAGTTGCTGCTTCCGCAAGCATAAATTGCAGCCCTTGAAATTCCAACGTGGATTGGCCGAACGCGCGGCGCGCGTCCGCGTAATCGACGGCTTGCGAAAGGCTCGCCTGCAACGTCCCGCAGCACATCGCGGCGACGCAAATGCGGGCGATATTGATGCCACCTATTGCTGCCTTAAACGCTTCCCCTGGCGGCAACACCAGCATGTCATCGCTAACTTCGCACTGATTAAATCGAAACCCGGCCGTACCCAGCGCGTGTCCGCGCATTAACTTATAAGCGTCTTCCCGAATGACCCCTGGGGCATTTGCATCGAGCAAAAACGCGGCAATTCCCTTAGCACCCGATCCGAGTTCAGTTTGTACGTAAACACTTAACACATCGGCAAACGCGCCATTGCTTACCCACGCCTTTTCGCCGGAAATAAGCCATCCGCCGGCCGTTCGTTCGGCGAATGTTTTTATCGATTGGGCGTCGCTGCCGGTGCG
>JBLFWZ010000339.1:0-4341 GCA_047611905.1 Gammaproteobacteria bacterium
TAGTTTGGGGAGAAGTTGATTTTCTGCAGGACTTAGAGAATGTTCGCCGGCTGTTTGGAGACGGTAAAACGTAACCAGCTTGTCGATTAAGCATCGAACGTCCGTTGCGTTCATAGTCGACGTGAAAAATAGACCTCGGTTGCTGCACTCTTCAACCGATGGGTTGCTCCACAATCAACTATTGCACGTCATCTAGAAAGTAGTGCGCTTGCGGACGCAGCGCCTCATTCAATTCGTAGATTAGCGGCCGGCCTGTCTTAATCGACATCCGTTCTACGGCCGATCCCTCGACTCCCGTGATCTGCTTAATCAGGACACGCAGAATGTTCTTGTGCGCGACAATCAATAAACGACGACCAGCCTGAATCGCGGGCGCCATCTCTTCATCCCAAACCGGAAGAACTCTCTGCCAGGCTTGCTGCATGCTCTCGGCTCGCGGCAGTGCGGAGCTCGGAATTTCCGCGAAGCGCGGTTGATTTCCTGGATAGCGCGGATCAGTGAGATCAAGTAACGGTGGCACAACGTCGAAGCGCCGCTGGCACCGAACAACGTGGCGCAAACCGAACTTGAACACCGCAGACAACGGCCCTAACCCTTCTAAGGCTCCATAGTGTCTTTCGTTCAAACGCCAGTGTTGTTGCACGGGTACGTCCGATCGACCCATATTTTCTAGAACAATGGTTAACGAATCGCTGGCCCGCTTGAGCTGCGACGTAAACGCGTCGTCGAATCCAAAGCCGTGCTTGGCGAGTAACTTCCCGGCCGCTGCCGCTTGCTGCTCACCATGTCTCGTCAGTCCAACATCGGTCCAGCCAGTTAAGCGATGCTGCGTATTCCACAGGCTTTGTCCGTGGCGTAGCAGTACCAATTGATAGGATTGTTTCATTTTTAGAACGACAAATTAGTGCGCTTGTACAAGCTTAGTTTCGATTCCTTTAGTGTACGACGACTATGAGCCCGTATTAATCACGAACTTCGTATGCGATTCGTTCACATACCAGACACTTAACCTGAAATTGGCGTGGTGCTCATCATTAGTCGCCTATAATCACTATAATCAACGCTGCAAAGAGGATTCCTAGATGAGCGACATTAAGCCCTTCCGCATCGAAATTGCCGAATCTCAACTAGACGACTTACGCCAGCGTCTCAGAACGACACGCTGGCCCGAGCGCGAAACGACTGAGGATTGGAGCCAAGGGATCCCCCTCAACTACGTCCAGGAAATAGCCAAATATTGGCTCGAAGAATACGATTGGCGACGCTGCGAAAACTGGCTCAATGAGCTCCCGCAATTTACGACGGAAATCGACGGCTTAGATATCCATTTCCTGCACATTCGTTCACCGCACCCCAATGCACAGCCGCTAGTGATCACTCATGGATGGCCCGGGTCGATTCTCGAATTTGCCAAGGTGATAGGACCGTTAAGCGACCCCAGCGCACACGGCGGTGACCCCGCCGATGCG
Source organism: Gammaproteobacteria bacterium (assembly GCA_047611905.1). Classification (GTDB taxonomy): domain Bacteria; phylum Pseudomonadota; class Gammaproteobacteria; genus UBA11873. The sequence goes on from JBLFWZ010000339.1 coordinate 1,470, forward strand.
TTCCACGTCGTTTGCCCAACCCTGCCCGGCTTCGGATTTTCTGGAAAACCGACGGAACCGGGTTGGGGTGTCGAAAGAATTGGTAGGGCTTGGGGACAACTGATGGCCCGTCTTGGTTACGACAGCTATGTCGCACAAGGTGGAGATTGGGGCGCCGTTGTGACTTCCAGCATCGGCGTCTCGGAGACCGAGCACTGTGCAGGGATCCATATCAATATGCCAATCGTTAGTCCGAGCGAGGCCGCATTAGAAAACCTAACCGAGTTCGAAAAAGCTTGCCTCGCTGGAGGGCAATATTATTGGGATTCGGGCTCTGGTTATTCCAAACAACAAAGCACGCGTCCGCAGACGGTTGGCTACGGATTGGTCGATTCGCCGGTCGCCCAGGCGGCGTGGATAATCGAAAAATTCTGGGATTGGACCGATAGCGACGGCCATCCGGAAAATGTCCTCAGCCGAGACGAATTGCTCGACAACGTGATGCTTTACTGGCTGCCAGGTGCAGGCGCCTCATCGGCGCGACTGTATTGGGAGAGCTTCAATATCCTAGGGCAACAACAAGTTGAAATTACGTTACCCGCCGGTGCAAGTATCTTTCCTCATGAGATTTTTCGGTCTTCGAAGCGCTGGATTGAAGAACGCTATAAAAATCTTGTCCACTATAACGTGCTCGAAAAAGGTGGCCACTTTGCCGCGTTCGAACAACCCGAATCGTTCGTCCAAGAACTCCGCACGTGCTTTCGACATATGCGTTGATGACTAGAAATTCGATAGCCGCTTAATTCGATATCGGCGTCGTCGAGGTGATTGGCGCGCGACATTCGACGTAGCTCTACGGTGCTAATGACTCACCCGGTGTCGGCTAGACTCGCTTGCGCTGAAGCGAGCACATTTAATTGCGCGCCGCCAGATCGAGCTGCACTATCTCTGCGAAGCTCTCTAAAATCCGCAAGGTGAGACCCCAAATTACGTGCTCACCGTAGCGGATGCCCGGGAAACTCGTTGCAGTTCCGCCCATGGGATACTCCAACTCGGTGGCCGAACTTCGATCAAATAAATGACTGAGCGGAACCCAGAAAACACTGGCTACCTCGTGGCGCTCACGAACACGGGCTACACTTTGAGCGCCCTTACCGACGTGGTAGACAAACGGCGAAAGGATCTTAAGATGCTCGCGTTCTATTTGGCGTACGGGTAGCGCGCCAATTAGGTCGCCAGATAGCAAGGGCAAGCCGATTTCCTCGAGCGTCTCACGTTCTGCGACGGCACTAGCTGTTGGATCGACAGGGTCTGCTCGCCCGCCCGGAAACGCAACTTGACCAGACCATGGATCACCCTCGCGCTCCGCTCGCCGGATAAAACAAACGTCCAATTCTGTATCACCTTCAGCGAGGATCATGGCGACGGCCGCCTGTCGGTAGTTTGCCTCGAACACAGCTGGAGCATGCGCGCAATCCGCAAGTTTCGCGCGAATTTGATCGACCGTCAGCATGGCGGCGAGGCGACAGAGTCCGCGCGATAGTTAGGTTGCATGCGCAAGATCCTGGCGCGCGATGGTGAATCCATCAAGCAGCTGTCGATGCACGGAAATCTTTCTGCGCTTGTGCGAACGCTGCGCAAATTTTGTCGATTTGTTCAATCGTGTGTGCGGCGCTGACGCTGCATCTGAGCAAATAGCTACCTTTGGGTGTCGCGGGAGGAAATACCAAATTGACGTAAACGCCCCGCGCGAGCAGGCCATTCCACAACGCCAATGCTTCATGTATATCGCCTACTACGGCAGCAACGACGGGACTCGGATGTGGCCCTAACTCGTAACCTAAACCGGTCAGCCGGTCATACAGCCGATTCGCGTTGCGCCACAAAGTGTCGCGTAATTCCGGCCGTTCTTGTAAGACCCTCAATGCGGCTCGCGTTGAAGCGATAACGGAAGGACACATCGAAGCAGTAAACACATAGGGCCTGCTAGCGAGTCTGATTAGATCCAACTCCGGCAAGTCGCTCACGCAAAAACCGCCTGTGGCGCCCAAGCTTTTACTAAACGTTCCGGTGATGAAGTCGACGCTGTCATGCTCATCGGCCACCTCAACCAAGCCGCGTTCACCCAAGACGCCCAAGGAATGTGCTTCATCGACCAGCAAGTACCCTCCGTACTCGCGCTTAACCGCTGCAATCTCAGCCATGGGGGCCTGATCGCCCAGCATGCTATAGATCCCTTCAATCACAATCAGAGCGTCCGCAGCGCGATCCCCAAGGCGACGCATGCGCTTCGCTAGATCGTCTGCATCGTTGTGCCTAAATCGAATCACTTGGGCGCCGCTCATTTTACAGCCGTCATAGATGCTGGCGTGACAATCACCATCAATGACGATAACGTCGTTGCGGTCCGTTAGTGCAGATAGTATGCCGAGGTTGGCGAGGTAGCCGGTCGAAAAAATAATTGCGAACTGGCGACCAAAAAATTCTGCGATGTCGTGTTCTAAAGCAAGATGACTCGCGAAAGTTCCATTCGCCATCCGCGAACCGGTTGTTCCTGTACCTTCGAGCGTTACCGCCTCGCGAGCCGCCTCGACGCAAGCCGGATCAAATGTCAGCCCTAAATAATTGTTCGTACCGGCCATAATTGTTGGCTTGCCGTTAACGATGGCCTCGGTCGGAGAAATAATCCGTTCAACCACAACATTAAACGGCTTTGAGCCAGTTTCGAGTAGCGCTTGGCGCCGACCCGCGAGATCATCGAATTTAGTAAACAGGCTCACTCGGGCGCTCCAAGCAATTTATCTAGTTCAACCATGAGATCGTTAACCGTCACGACGTTAGGTAGTACGTTCATCGGGATCGATACATCGAATTCATCTTCTACTTCTAGCAG
>JBLFWZ010000340.1:0-4277 GCA_047611905.1 Gammaproteobacteria bacterium
ACATTTCTGTGAAAAAGCGCGGTGGGCACTCGACTATAAGCAAATTGCTTACGAGCCGATCGCAATCTTGCCGGGGTTTCATTTGAGAACGGTACGCAAAGTCGCACCGAAGAGTTCTGTTCCGGTGCTTTTGAGCAAAGACACGGTCGTCCAAGGTGCAGGTGAAATTATTGATTTTCTAGATCAGACCTGTGCGGAGCGCATGCTTACGCCGCAAGATACAGAGCAGCGACGCGCGTGCGAAGACTTGGAGCGTTCGATGGACAATCGCCTCGGCGTTAACCTACGGCGGATCTTGTACGACTGCCTACTCGAGCATCCACGGTTTATCCAAGCGTGTTTTACCCACACGATGCCCAAGTCGAAGCAAATTTTGCTGCGCATGTATTATCCGCTTTTGCGCCAACGGATCCGCGCCGTGTATGTCATTTCTGACGCGGCGGTTGCGCGGTCGCGACAAGAATTCGAGCGAGCACTCAGCGAGCTTGCGAGCCGTTTTGAACATCGGGAATTCCTCATTGGCGAACAATTTTCGCGTGCAGATCTTTCAATTGCGGCGATGTTGTCATTACTCGTGATGCCAAAGGAACATCCATTTCCGTGGGGTGCGATTCCTGATGAGCGCTCCCAGCTATTCGTCGACCAATATCGCGATCATGCCGTATCACACTGGGTGTGCGAGATTTACCGAAATTACCGTATCGCAAAGCCGGCTTGATCGCGCAGCAATATTCTTTCATTTGAGCAATCGCTAATGAATTAATTAATCCCTTGAGCGTCGAGTCGAGTTAAATAACTTCGCGCGCCGATCCGACTGTCCTAGAATGAACCGAAGATCCGCTGGGCAACACATAGGAGCAAATCAAAGGTTATTCGTTTCACGAATTTAATGCGTTACGCATCGAACGAAGTTCACGTGCCCGACGTCTTTATGAAGCTTTGGATATCGTCAAAAAACTGTTTACCGAACGGTCCGTCACCTACGACGGGGAATTTACGCAGATCGATCGCCTAAAGCTGTCGCCGAAATCCGTGCAACAACCTTATCCGCCGATTTGGATCGGGGCGCGTGGACCCAAAGGGATCCAACGAGCGGCACGCAATGGTTACCATTTAATGGCGACGTTTGGTGCCGATCCGGCACCGCTGTACCTAAAGACATTGGTTGAGGAAGGACGCAATCCTGACGACTTTAAAATTGTTCAGCTACGTATGATGTATGTCGCTGAATCGGAAGACTAAGCGTGGGCGAATTGTCAGGATCATCTTTTCCACGCGCTCGATTTTTACCGGGATATTGTTCTGGATGCGAACGATGCCGAAGGTGACGATGGTTTTCTGCCGATAGAAAAATCGGCGGACATTCGTCATTCCGCACTAGCGGACCATTTAATGGTGGGCACGGTTGAACAGGTTACTGAAAAAATGCATCGTTTCGTCGCAGGCTTCAATTGCACTGATTTATGCATCTACTCGCAATTCCCCGGCATGGAAGTCGGCAAAGGGACCCGATCGTTGGAACTATTCGCGGAGAACATCACGCCGTTATTTCGCGACTAGACATGTCCAAGTTGCTTCAAAAGCAAGCTACCTTCAAGCCAATCTTACACAATGTAATTTACTGTATTGATATACATTAAAAAATAGGCTCAATGGATGAGCGTCTGGTCAAGAATTATTGTGCACGCCGATATGGACGCATTTTACGCGGCAGTGGAACATCTCGACGATCCGGGCCTAAGAGGTAGAGCCGTACCAGTGGGGCCGAATAGCCTACGCGGTGTGGTGCCTACGGCAAACTATTAGGCGAGGCGGCGCGCTTCGGCAAAGCTATCGTTCAACGTGCGAATGAGCTTTCAGGTAACGATACCCTTAATGAACCCAGCGATAAGTCTCGATTTCCCCCTGCTATAGAGGACTAAGTGGCCGGCTGATCCGGTCTTCGAGAATGGCTCAATCGAGCCACCAAGCGATTCCTCAGCGTTGAGGTATCACCTTAAAAATACAAAGATTTCTACGATTTCGGAGCGTGTCCAGTAAGGCGCGCCCATTCTCCCAGTGATCTGGCCCGGGCCGGTTCTGCTCGAGAGTTCCTCAAGTAAGCTGCGTTCGACTTGGGGGCACAATATCGGAGGAATTGCTGAGGATTGCATGCAATAATGCACCCTATGCCCGTTACCACAACATTTTATAGGTGAGTACCAATGAGCCAGACTTGGGACAATGACAAAATTATTCACGTAGACATGACGAACATGTCGGTCCGCGTCGAGAAATTTAGAGATGAATGGAAGCTACTTGGTGGCCGTGCGCTATCTGCCAAGGTGCTGCTCGACCAATGCGATCCAAAGTGCGACCCGCTCGGTCCGGACAATGTTCTAGTTTTCGCCCCAGGGACATTGAGTGGCACCTCGGCGCCAACTTCTGGCCGAATTTCGATGGGTTGCAAGAGTCCGTTAACTGGCGGTATCAAAGAAGCAAATGCCGGCGGCGACCCGGGCCAAGACCTAATGAAAATTGGTTACCGCGCGGTCATTGTGACCGGTCAACCGGCAGATACAGACAAACGTTGGGGTCTGCGCGTCTCTGCTGACAAGGTTGAACTCGTTGCAGCCGATGAATACAAAGGGATGTGGAACTACGCCTTGTGCGAAAAGCTGCTCTCCACTGAAACCAAAAATGCATCCGTCATATCGATCGGTCCGGCCGGCGAAATGATGCTCAAAGGTGCTTCAATCGCTTGTACGGATAGCGACAAAGCACGTCGGCCTGCACGTCAAGCAGCGCGCGGTGGCGTCGGCGCTGTAATGGGTTCGAAATGTCTAAAATGGATCCTCGTCGATCCGGGTAAATCAGCTACTCGTAAACCATCCGATCGCAAAGCGTTTGCGTCCTACATGAAACAGTTCTCGAAAGATTACTTGGCGACTCGCCACGTGAATTTCAAATACGGGACCAGCGCCGTCGTGCCTGCGGCAAACATGCTGCATACCTTCCCTTATAAGAACCGTACGGAAGGTCGTAATCCAGAATTTGAAAAGCTCGATGGTGCACGCATCATTGAATCTTTCGAATCACGCGGTGGGGAAATGCATAATTGCATGACCGGTTGTATCGTTCAGTGCTCAAACATTGTGCACGACGAGAACGGTGAGTACCTCACGTCCGCACTCGAATTCGAGACGCTTACCTTACTGGGTTCGTGTTGTGCGATTAATAATTGGGAAGATGTCGCGGATCTCGACCGTCTATGCGACGAACTCGGTCTCGATACCATCGAAACTGGCGCCGCGATTGCGGTCTACATGGATTCGGGCGGCATGGAATGGGGCGACGCCGAAGGCGCGAAGAAGCTTTTGAGCAAAGAAATTGCCGAAGGCACAGACCTGGGTAAATCGATTGGGCATGGTGCTCTGTCGATCGGTACAGCACGTAAGCACCACCGGATCCCTGTCGCTAAAGGACAGGCAATGCCAGCATGGGATCCTCGTCCGCTGAAGGCAACAGGCATCACCTACGCGAGCAGCGCGATGGGCGCCGATCACACAGCCGGACTCGTCATCGACCCGAAAATAACAGGCCATGATGCCGTCGTTGCGTCGCAAGAAATTCAGGTAATTAATGCGATCTGCGATTCGAGCGGGTTCTGCATGTTCCTCGGCCCCTCAATCGACGAGACTCGCCAATTTTTCTCACCGTTCTTCGGCGAAGAGATATCTGGGCAAACTATTGCTGACATCGGCTGGGAGTGCCTGCAGGATGAATGGTCGTTCAATGACCAGGCTGGGTTTACCGTTGCCGACGACGACATGGCTTCATGCATGCGCGACGAAGGTATTGGACCAGACCATGCGATGTTGTTCGATATCTCAAGCGAGCTAATCGCGCAGGCAAAAATTCGCCAACCAGCGACGGAAAAATTCTTTTCCAAGTCGCCAGCGGGCTAAGCATAGCGCACCGGCAGCCTGATTCTGCCAATAGAAAACGCCGCATTGTGCGGCGTTTTTTTTGTCCCTAAAGTTGTCTTTATCTTAATTGGCGAGCGCAGCTTCGGTATTTGGATCGCCGGCAATGCGGCTATGCCACATGATCCGAGCCTGATCCATGGGCCAAGGCGTCGCCTGATGCATGAGACGTCGATTGTCCCAAATGACAGCGTCACCTGCCGCCCATTCGTGATGATAAGTTCGCGGTCGTTGGCAGGCGAAGTCAACAAGCTCTTGTAACAAGCGTTCCGATCGAGCGCTGTCGTATCCGACGATGTCATACGCATGTCG
>JBLFWZ010000341.1:0-4273 GCA_047611905.1 Gammaproteobacteria bacterium
CCTGGAGGTCATTGGCATGGTCTCGTCAAGCGACGCGATGGGTCCAGAGCTCGAGCAGTTTATGTATGCGAAAATTCTCGAAGATCAAATAACCGACGTGTTGGCCTAATGTATAGAACTCTGAGATATGCGTGAGACAACCGGTCGGGCGGCCAACCGCCAGAGCAATCAGGCGTCGACGTGGCTCAAGGGTGTGTGCGCTGGGCCGGCCGGCCGACGGACCACGTGGTTTTTAGCTTTGCTAGTGCTACAACTAATCATGGCGCCACACGCATTCGCGCAAACTGTGAATGATACCGAATGTCGCACGATTGCAGCCTAAGCGGCACACGAGATACAAAGCAGCGATAACACTATGTCGAGTGAAGCGATAGCTGCGGCTCGTGTAGGTGCATTACGCGGTTGCTTGGCGGTATTAGCGAACTCGTCCGATGGCGAAATGCTAGCGACTCATTCGATGATGACAACGCCCGAAAGGGCGTTGCGAACCGAACCCGATGCTAAGCCGGCTAGCACCGGCGGCGGGTTCTTAGACGTGTTCAAAAGCGAACCCAAACGGACCGCCGGAAACAAGCGATTACAAAGCCGTGGGAAATAGTCGCAAGAGAATTACTATTGGATTATCGGCATTGGCCGAAGATTAATGATGTATACCGACACTCGGAGCAGGAGCTTATAGTCCCGTCATGGATAATTTAGAAATTTTTGTCCCGGTCGCCGCAACACGAATCGAAAAGCGATCACTCGCTCCGCGTCTCAATCAAATTAGTGGGATGCGAATCGCGTGGCTCGACAATATGAAAGCGAATGCCCAAGAGCTACTGGATAACGTTCGATTTTACCTAAACGAAAAACACGCGGACTTAGAAGTGATCGTGTTGTCGAAGAACGCGACCGCCGCTGCACCCGAGGCGATATTGGCGCATTTGAAATCTTGTGACGCGGTGGTGCTTGCTATCGCGGACTGAGGATCTTGTACGTCGTGGAGTATCCATGACGCGATTTGCCTAGAGCGCGCCGGCGTGCCGTGCGCGGTCGTGTGCAGCGACGAGTTTGGACCGTTAGCGAGAGCGGAGTCCCAAGTACTCGGCATCAGCGATTTACCGCTTATCGCAATCCCGCACCCGCTTGCCGGTAACGACTCGAAGCTGGTGAAATCCAAGGCGGCCGCCATTGTTGACGAAGTAGAACAAGCGCTAACGGATCCAATCGAACTTTTAAATACCCGTTACGACGGCCGATTTTTACAACTCACGGAAAGGCGCTTAGAGCGCGGTGCTGTGTGTGTAGATGATGTGTGCGCCGTGGATCCGGCGTTTCACGCAAGCCCTGGCACTTCAGCTAAAACCGAATCATGACGAACACCATCTCCGTTGCTGCAGATTCATTGGAAGACGAATTTGAGGCGCGTGGCTGGTCCGATGGATTGCCGGTGGTCGCGCCGACCCGCGTTCGTGTTGATGCGATGCTCGCTACCGTCGACCACAACCGCTATCACGAACTCGGTACGATGGCGCCTCGGCAAGGCATTGCTAGCGTCGAAATTCTCGCAGTCAACGCGGTCATGGCAGGTTGTCGGCCGGAGTATTTCCCCGTTGTACTGTGTGCTGTAGAAGCGGTTCTCGACCCAGCGTTCAATTTATTTGCGGTGCAAGCGACCACCCATCCTTGCGCGCCGTGCATCATTGTTAATGGACCACTGGCGAGCGAACTGAACATCAATTCCCGCTATGGGGCGTTCGGGCCCGGCGTGCGTGCGAACGCTACGATTGGACGCGCATTGCGACTCATACTAATGAATGTCGGCGGCGCGAGGCCAGGTGTGCTCGATCGCTCTACCCAAGGACAACCGGCTAAGTATGCCTTTTGCATTGCTGAAAATGAGGCCGAAAGCCCTTGGCAACCGCTTCATGTTGAAAGCGGCTTTGCGCCGACCACATCGACGGTTACTGTTACGGCGGCCGACGGACCACATAATCTTAACGATCATGTGAGTGGAGACGCGCAAGGCATATTGACCACGATTTGTTCCAGCCTAAGCGACATGGCGTGCAACAATGCCTACCTTTATGGGCAGCCGACGATTGCATTAGGTCCTGAACACGCGGCAATACTCGGGGCGGCTGGATTGTCGAAGGACGATATTCGACAGCATGTTTTTGAGCACGCGCGCATTGCACGCAAGCTTTGGTTGCGTGGTGGTATGGCGGGTATGTTTGAAGATCGTTTTCCAAATGATGATCACGTCCCTATCATTAAGACGCCGAAAGATTTAGTGATTATTGTTGTTGGAGGTTTCGGTAGACATTCTTGCTGGCTACCCACATTTGGCGACTCGACTCGAGTGGTCACCCGCGCGATCACAAACGCCGTGGGAACGCCGATCCGTTCGATAATTAACCAGAGCGCTTAAGTCGTTCGAAAAAGTTAGCCGCCGCGACGGGTTTCAGTAGCGAATATTTTGCAAAATTTGCGAATCGGATCGTAAATTCGCCTAACACATTAGGAAAAACGACATGATTAAGTTGTACGGCACGACCATCAGTAATTACTACAACACGGCAAAACTTGCGCTTGTGGAAAAGCAAATCGCGTTTGAGGAAATTAACATTTTTCCTGGTCAGACGCCGGAGGTCCTCGAACATAGTCCGGTAGGTAAGGTGCCTTGGATTGAAGTCGACGGACAAGTTTTAAGCGAGACGAATGTCATTTTCGATTACTTGGAGGAGATTAAACCCAATCCTTCGCTCTATCCTAGTGAGCCTTTTGCGCGCGCGAAAGTTCGCGAACTCACACGCATCGTGGAGCTATATCTTGATGCCCCGGCTAGACGACACATTGCCTCGGTGTACTTCGGTGCTCCGGTGAATCCGGTCGTATTTGACGAAGCTAAGCCAGAGATCGAAAAAGGAATTGCCGCATTAAAGCAGTTTGCTAAATTCGCGCCGTATATTGCTGGTGACGAATTCACGTTCGCTGATGTGTCCGCGTACTTTCAATTACGTTTCGTGAACTTACATACAACGAAAATCTATGACTGGAACATCACCGATAGCGTGCCGGGACTCGCCGAGTATTTCGATCGACTCGGCGCTCGCCCGTCCGTTGCCGAAGTCGATGGTGTCATGCAGCAGGCGATGGCAAAATTTTTGCCCGCGTAGCATTCACGTACCGTTGATGTTTTGCCGTTGCAACGGCTGAGCTCTTCGACACGCACGTTTGGCAAACTCGCGTCTTGCCGTTGCGAACACTGTGTTGACCGTCAGCATAGCTAACCGCACCATGGCCGAATAAATTTAGTACCCTCACTGGAGAAATACCGATGCGATTTGGAGTTTTCTACGAGTTACAACTTCCTCGTCCGTGGGCTGCGGGCGACGAGCATCGCTTGTTCAAAGACGCTTTAGAACAAGTTGCTTTGGCTGACCGGCTCGGCTTCGATTACGCATGGGAAGTCGAGCACCATTTTCTCGATGAGTACTCACATTCTTCGGCGCCAGAAGTTTTTCTAGCCGCCGCCGCAGCGAAAACGAAAAATATTCGTATCGCGCATGGGATCCGGCAAGTGATTCCGAATTACAACCACCCAGCACGCACTGCGGAAGGGCTTGCCACGCTCGATTTAATTTCCGACGGCAGGGTAGATTTCGGTATTGGCGAAGGCGCTACTCGATTGGAACTCGGTGCTTTCGGAATCCCTGCGAAACGCAAGCGCGCCCTCGCGCTTGAGGCAGCGGAACAGATCTGCAACATGATGGTTCTCACGCCGTACCCGGGATACGAAGGCGAAGGTTTCTCAATGCCGTGTCGAAACGTGCTGCCAAAACCCTTGCAACAGCCGCACCCGCCGGTGTGGATGGCGTGTACGAATCGCGACACCATTAAGGTCGCGGCTCAAAATGGCGTTGGCGCGCTCGCGTTCGCGTTTCTCGATCCGGAAGAAGCCCGTAACTGGTCGAAGATTTACTACGATACTATTAAGAGTGAGGAGTGCGTGCCTGTCGGCTGGTCGGTTAACGCGAACCTCGCCATGGTATCGGCATTTTCTATGCACGAGGATCGTGCCGAAGCCATTCGGCGTGGCCAGGACAACTTCGAGTTTTTCCGTTATTCACAGCAGAAACTTGTGGCCGAAGATTTCGTCCCCGGCTACAGCAACATGTGGGGTGATTTTCTCGAGAAACGTGGCGATGCATCCGATCGTTTGATTCAGGCGGCCTTGGCGCGAAGTGAATACGACGGTGCTGGGATTGGCACACCACACGACATGCAG
>JBLFWZ010000342.1:0-4265 GCA_047611905.1 Gammaproteobacteria bacterium
GAGGTGGATCCGAGAAACGTCGCGATAGATGTTATCGATGACGACATTGCAGACGCTGTCCCGGCCGATAATATTTTTACCTTCCTGTAACGGATATTCTCGATTTTGATCATCGATTATGAGTAATTTATCTGCCTCATTGGCAATTTGGAACGAATGTTTAGAAAAACGAATATTCATCCGCTGGCCATCACCCAAATTTACTATTTGTGATTCCCCTTTCGGTAATCGGGAATACTCACTGGCGGCATCCGATTGTTGTTCAATGATCACCGAGTCGAAAATTACGGTGTCCTTGAGCCCGGCCATCGGGTCGTCGTTGTCGCGCTCGAATGAGTATTCGACGTCCACTGCAGTGTTGGAGTCGCCATGACCTTCCATTAACTGTCGCTCGCGCTTCTTGACCTTGTAGGTTTGCTTGATCACATCTTGACGTGAGCGAAGGTATTGCATGTATTTGACTAATGCGATGCGCCGCAAATCGTCGTAATTTTTGTCCTTGTCATCCAGCGAGCGCATGATGTCGCGCCAGTGGTGATCTTGCGAGAATACGTGGACGTCCAAGTCCCTCAGATACTGTGTGATACGGCCCGGCTCTTCGATAGAGCGAGACAGCACTTCAACGAACTGCTGTTCAACGTTCTTTATTGCCTTGGCTTCTTTGCGCAGTTCCTGCAAAGTGAGCCCCACCATTTCGGCGATTTTCTTCGCCGGCACATCAGTACGGCCAGATAGCGCGAATTCAACTTCTGCTAAGGTACTGAAAGAGATTTCCTGCCCTGCGACCTCAAGCGATAGCGCTTTTGCGAATAGTTTATTTAGTACGCTCAAACTGTGTGTAGTCCCGAGTTAAACATTTGGATGATCTTTTCCACGTCGCAGTTGCTCTAACGTGCCTGCCCGGCCACAATTATAGGCCTGCCCGACATCATGAATATAAGGGCGCAAGCGAACCGTGACTATATTCACATTTGCAACCTTATGGATAAGAAATTCTGGGGTTATTGTCTAGCAGAACCCAAGTCCCTTCCAGCTGTTCAATGATGTGCGGCCAGATCGTCTCCATGTCATCGGCGAAAACCGTGTTGACATCCGCGGCGATGAGTTTCCAATCTCCGTTGGCGATCTCTCGTTGAAGTTGCCCGGGACTCCATGCCGCATACCCGGCGTAATATCGCATTGCTCGTGAGGCGACGGCTTGGTCGCTTTGTAATAGGGTGCGCAAGACGGCAATGCTGTTCACGAAGTATAGGTTCTTCATCAACCGTTCGGACGAAGAGATATGCACCGGGCTGTTGACAAGAATTCGAACGGAATGAAGGCTTACTGGCCCTCCGAAATGCAACGTCGCGTCGACATTTGCAAGCGAGCGGAGATCGGGGGCTATTGATATCACCGAAACATTAGAAGCGCGGTTGATGATTAGGCCGACCGAGCCGACGGTGCTGTGATCAGTGAGTAAAACAACCGTGCGTGAAAAATTGCCGTCGCGCAGATTTTTGGTTGCAACTAGAAACACACCGCGAGCGGGAGCATGAACGATCTGGGGTACGGGCTGTGCGTAGGCAACCGAAATAGGCTGGCCGCCGAGCGTGCACGCGAGCGATAGCGCGAAAATCAGATTCGAACACATTGTGTTTCTAGTCGGCCGACGAGAGCTCATGGGCACAACTAGCTCCGCTGCGTGATGAACTTAAACATTGCTGTCGTCGAATTTGCGACACTGACGCTAGAGATTTTGCGATTGCATAGAATCGAGTCAAATCGCCATCGACGTCAATCAGTACTTTTCGAAGCGCCGGAACGTAGTCGTGATACGTCGCGATCGAGGCAATTTTCGCGTTGTTCAAATCTGCGTTCATCCAGCCGTCGTAGCCACTGTAGTTCCCCCAACCATGCTTTAAGGTCGCATAGTCGGCTAAAAGGTCATTAAATACGGCCGGTTTCGCGACCCGCTTCAGTGCATCTGTCTGGGCGCCCTTGTAGACGGCGTCGAGTACTGATCGATAGCGTAGCAGGAGCTCGTTAAATTGTTCGCGCCGGGCCTTGCGCGTCTTGTACTCACTGGTGCTCCCCTGGCGTGATTGCAGCCACCGTTCGACCCCAATATCGGCGACGATCGTCGCGAAGCTTTCGTTAAAAACAGAATCATTTTTGGCATACAGCAATTGATGGGCAAGCTCATGAAAAATGACTTCGACAATGCGTACGTCGTCCCAGATCAGCATAGTATTGAGGACTGGGTCGTCGAACCAGCCTAGTGTGGAATAGGCGGCTACGCCGCCAACAAACACCTCGTGGCCAGCGCTCTTCAGCGTGTTGGCATGCGTGCGGGCTTTGGCAGGATCGAAAAAACCTCTGTAACTTAGGCAACCAACGAGAATAAAGCACGAAGAAACAGGCTCGAGCGACAATTCGCCGGTCGCGAAAACGTTCCATACGACGTACTCGCGACCGAGGTCGGCATAACTGCGATAGCTGTCGTTGTCGGGAAGGTGCAGCTCATCAGAAGCAAAATCGCGCGCGGCAGAAACGAGTAATAGCTTGCGTTTCAGTTCGCGGTCCGTATCTGCGGTTGCGATGAGTTCATCGATTTCGATCCGTTGACTCATTAGGCCCCAATGGCCACGTATCGCTTGGTGGTAGTAGCTAAGCGATCCGCACCCGGACAACGAGATCATCAGAGCGATGGTTAAAAACTTCGACATGGCATCCCGATGACGTGCCTCTTTCCGTGTCGTTGCAACGCGCGTGCGCTTCTTTAGGCTATGGGTTCAGGCAAGCGCCAATTGTCCACAGGCGATAGAATACGACAAAACAGTGTAATGAAGAGGCTATGTTTACCACACTCATCGGCGTTTGCGAGCTTGAGCGGCTAGTTACCGCGACGAGCGTGCGGGTCATAGACTGCCGCTTTGATCTCGCCGATGTCGACGCCGGTCGTCGGCAGCATCAGCAGGCACATATTCCAGGTGCTGCTTACGCCGATCTGGAGCGCGATCTCAGTGCCGTTAAAAACCCCGGTCATGGTCGCCACCCATTACCATCCCCTGTCGAAATGAATATCGTATTTTCTCGCTTAGGCATCGATAAACGCGAACAAGTCGTTTTCTACGATGCGACAAACGGTATATTCGCGGCCCGCGCTTGGTGGATGTTGCGCTATTTGGGGCACCCGGGCGCGGCGGTTCTCGATGGCGGTTGGCAACAATGGACAAACGCCGAGCTAGCCACCGAGCAGGGTGAGGTTATAACCAGGCCGTCCGTATTTCACGGCGTTCCGCGTAGCGATCGTCTAGTGTTGATAGACGACATCCAATCTCCAATGGAGCTCGTCGACGCGCGCGAACCGGCGCGGTTCCGCGGCGAATTCGAACCGCTAGATCCGCGCGCAGGGCATATCCCGGGGGCAAAAAATCACTTTTTCCTCGGAAACCTGGCGGAGCAGGGTAATTTTCGTCAACCCGTCGAGTTGCAACAGGCATTTACAACGAGTTTAGGTAAACTACCCTGCGGCGAGACCGTGCACTATTGCGGGTCCGGTGTCTCGGCTTGCCATAATATACTGGCACAAGTACACGCAGGCTTGGACGAGCCGCGGTTGTACTGCGGTTCGTGGAGCGAATGGTGCGCGGATAGCTCGCGTTCATTTGCCGAAGGAGAAGGATAATTAACGACCGATGGACGTTGGAGAACAAACAGTCATGAAAAAGTTGTCAGCGAAGTTGTGGATTTGCGGCCTAAGTCTGCTCTTTTTGATCACCGCCGCGGTGCACGCGGCGCCACAAAAAGATGTGATGCTGGTACTCGACAACTCCGGCAGCATGCGTAAGAACGATCCCCAATTCCTTGCCAAAGGCGCCGTCACGGACTTCATCAATACGTTAGATGAAAGCTACCGGGCAGGTGTGATCATCTTCGACGAATCCGTCAAGCAAACAATACCGCTAATGCCTGTCGATGATTCAACTAAATCGGCGCTGATAAAAAGCCTCGACAATATCGATTACCGCGGCCAGCTAACGGACAGCCCGGCAGCCGTCGAACGGGCGCTCTACGAGCTAAAAACTCATCCACGTGAAGGCGCTGAACAATTTATAATTTTCATGACCGACGGCATCGTGGACACCGGAAAGCCTGAAGCAGATATTGAGAAGACGAAATGGTTGCGCGATGAGCTAGCAGTCGATGCGGCAGAAAACGGTATCAAAGTCTTCGCGATTGCGTTTACTGAGCACGCCGATTTTTTCTTGATTCAATCACTC
>JBLFWZ010000343.1:0-4250 GCA_047611905.1 Gammaproteobacteria bacterium
GCATACGGGCTGGGTTTAAGATCGTTCGCCCTGAACATCTCTAACAACGTTTCCCGACGACCTGGTGATTCTGCCAAAAACAGCACTCGACCTTCATACGAGTTTAGGAACGAACGCACCGCCGCGAACGGCTCCGATGCTCGGCCGTCGATCGGCAACTTGGTCCCGGCACGGGTGTTAAATCGATAATTTCGCTCGTGTTCTCCAAGGTCGAGTCCTGACATGTGCACTCTTGGATGCTTGGCAATAGCCTCGCTTACGCTCTCCCATTCGATGAAAATTCTTGTCGGCTCTAAGATTGGTCGATCGATATCATGGCGTAACTGTTCGTAACGCTCGGTTATCGACGTTCTGAAAGCATCCGCGCCGATTTCGACACTTTCATCGATGACAAACATCGCGCCGTCCGGGATGTAATCGAACAAAGTGTTAAGTTCGTCGAAAAACAACGACAAGTAATATTCAATACCGGCCGGAGCAAGCCCTTCGCTGACATCCGAATAGACCGTGCTGTTGGTTGGCAAGCCCTCGAAGGCCAACCGCCAGTTACGTTTAAATCGCCCAATCGCTTCTGGGTCGAGCGGCGTTTCTCGAGCGGGCATGAGGTTGAGAGAATCGATTTCCTTTATCGATCGCTGGGTTTCGGCATCGAATACGCGCAAGGTTTCAATTTCGTCGTCGAATAAATCAATTCGAAATGGGTCCGACATACCCATCGCGAAAATATCGATGATCGAACCACGCACCGCGAAGTCACCGTGGTCCATGACCTGCGAGACATTTCGGTAACCGCCTTGTACAAGCCGCGTCTGCAGTTCAGTGCGATCGAGCTTGTCCCCTTTGCTCAAATTGAATGTTTGAGCGCCGAGCCAGGTGCGCGGCACGACCCGGTGCATCAGTGTCGCAACGGACACAATGAGCAGGCCGCTACTTAATTGCGGAAGCTCGGAAAGTATAGAAATTCGATCTGAAATAATGTCCTGGTAAGGACTGAATTGATCGTAGGGCAAGATCTCCCAATCCGGTAAGTGATAGCGTGGGATATCGTCCGCAAAAAACGGAATTTCGTCGCCAAGCTGCAAGGCCGTATTGGTGTCGCCGACGACGACGACCACAAGACCGGGGTGGCGTCGGACAGCCTCGGCAATTGCTAAGGATTTCCCGCAACCGAATAAGCGCGTCCACGCAAATTCGTCCTGCGCATCCCGAGGCAAGGGCGGATTTAACGCGGAAGAAGACCCTACGGCGCCGTCAGCGGGCATGATGACAACACGATCCGTTCCTAACGCTCAACGCCCTACCCTCGGATCTTTAGCCAATTCAGAACAAATCGCATTTAAAGCAGCCTTGCTATCTGTTGCTCGCGTAATCGGTCTGCCGATCACCAAGAAATCCGCACCTGCCGAACGTGCTTCGCTCGGGGTTGAGACACGACGTTGGTCTCCAAGGTCCGCGCCTGCTGGCCTGACACCAGGGGTGACAGCCAGGAATTGGTGCGAACAACAGTCCTTTATCATCCGAATCTCATTCGGTGAACAAACGACGCCATCGAGCCCGCAATCGTAGCTTAGCTTAGCCAAACGCTTGACCATTGTGTGCGTATCGTCAGCGAATCCAAGCTCACGAACTGCGCTGTCGTCCAAGCTGGTTAAAGCCGTCACCGCAACCAAAAGCGGCCGCGAAAAACACTGTGCCAATTCTTCTCCGGCCGCTTCCATCATCTGACGACCGCCACTGGCGTGTACATTGACCATCCAGACACCGAGATCTGCGGCAGCGCGGCATGCGGCTGCGACCGTATTTGGAATGTCATGGAACTTCAAATCCAGAAAGACATCGAATCCGGAATCGATTGCGCGCCGCACGATATTCGGGCCAATACTAGTAAATAACTCTTTACCGATTTTTACCCGACATTGCGATGGGTCGAGCTGGTCAAGTAGCGCACAGCACGATTGCTCGGTAGAGAAATCTAGCGCGACGATAATCACGTTTGGTTCGGTGCTAGCGGACATTATTCGCCATCAATACCATGGATAGGCTTAACTGTATTCCAGGATTTACAGCTCGGGCATTGCCAATGCAGCGACCTGCCTGTGAATCCGCAATTGCCGCATTTGTAATTCAATTTGTCAGCGACGAGTTTGCGCGTCGTTTCTTTCAACAGCTGGAGATTTTGTCGGGTCTCACCGACCGCCTCCGCCAACGAATAATCGATCAAACGATCGATACCCCGAATTGTCGGGCGCATTTTTAGCTCGTTGACGATGTGCTCCTTCGCTTCCTTTAAGCCGTGGCGTTCTGCGGTGAGTTCCGCCAAGACTAAAACGGGGGTAATACCGCTATGCAGTTTAGACAGCTGCGTTAAGTAATCCGAGAGATCGTCAATTCGGTCGAGCCGACGGTAGTTGTCCACTAACCTCGGGATCGCTTCCGGCAAGAAATCGATGTCTTGATGCTCGATCTTCTTTAAACGTGAAATAGCGGCTACGCAATCACCCAGGGATGTCGACATGTCTGCGTATAGAAGCTGCGCACGCACACAATTTTTATCGTCCTTTAGCGCTCTCGAAAGCATTCGAAAGGCTTCTGAATAATTTTCAATTTCTCGGAGCTCCTGCGCCTTCTCACAATGGAAATGAGCTCTGATATGGCGCAGATCCTCTCCAGATATCCGTTCATAGCGGCGAATGTATTCGAGCGCGGAATCCCAATCTTGCTCTTGTTGATAGATATCGACGAGATTGCGCAGCGCTGGCTGTTCGTACACATCACCATCAATTAATTCTTTGAATAAATTCTCTGCTCGATCAAGCAGCCCTGAACGCATGTAGTCAATGCCTAACTCGTGCAGGGCAAGTCCGCGATGTTCCTTTTCGAGGCTGGGTCTAGCGATCAAATTTTGATGAATCCGTATCGCGCGATCGACCTCGCCACGACGTCGAAACAAGCTTCCGAGTGCCAGGTGGGTTTCAACGGTTTCAGTCTCCACTTCCAAAACCTTAATGAACACTTCGATAGCTTTATCCGGGCGATCATTGAGCAGATGATCCAAGCCCCTAAAATAATCGGGAGACATCCCGGAACGATTAAGCCGATTCTTACTTGAGTTTTGCGAGTCCCGACGCCCGTAATACCACCCTGATAGAGCAGCAATTGGCAGTAATATTACGACTAGACCAAAAAGATACTCAGGGGACATCGTTGATTGGAATTGCGCGCAGGTTCGCGATTTCCTTGCTAGCCAATTCGTGCTTCTTTATGAGACGTCGGATCTCGCGTTGCAGCCTGAGGTAAGTGTTGAGCATTACCGTCAAGCCGAGTACGGCGCCTATAGAAAACCCCACGACGGCAACCCATGACAATGGGACTTCGATAGTTCGGACGTAAAAATCTAATGTAACTAGAGAATCGTTCTTGATATGAAATGCTAAGCCGAAGAATATAACCAGAAGCGCAAAAACGATGTGAATTACACGGCCCATCCCGATCTCCCTCAAGTTGTTCCTGGCTGGATTGCTATTTGGCCATGGACGCTAAAGGAATCGAGTCGATTGCTTTGCGTCGATAACTACACCCATACGATTTACGTGCAGAACCTACCGGCTCACAAAGTTCGCTCGGTAGTGCTCGCCGAATAAAATCTACGTTGATCAAAAGTGCGTTCGCAAGCCCGTCAATCGTATGGATCGAAGTCCGCGTCATCCGAGGAATCGTGTACTTCTTGCGGCGTATAACTCAGAGATTCCTCGGAATTAACCCGTTCCCGGAGCTCTTTGCCCGGCTTGAAGTGCGGAACATGCTTGGCCGGGAGGGAAACCGGATCCCCCGATTTCGGGTTGCGACCAACCCTTGGCGGCCGATAATGTAGCGAGAAACTACCGAAGCCCCGAATTTCGATCCGCTCACCGCTCGCCAGAGTTTGCGCCATGTGTTCTAACATGGTTTTCACGGCGAGCTCGACGTCGCGATACCCGAGTTGCGATTGCTTCTTTACTAGCGCTTCAATTAACTCTGATTTGGTCATTGTTATTCTCGACCACCCCGAACGTAAGATGTTCTGTCGGGACCACACCTTGGCCCCGATTCACATTGAACGGTTACTGCCCGTCCAATTGTTGCTTTAATAGATCGCCGAGCGTGGTTGTCGCCGAGCCTTCATTGTCGGCCGTATACTCCTGCAATACCGCCGCTTCGTCCTCGCTCTCTTTCGCTTTGATTGAAAGATTAATGACACGACGTTTGCGGTC
>JBLFWZ010000344.1:0-4225 GCA_047611905.1 Gammaproteobacteria bacterium
AGGATGTACAAAACTCCGAGGGCGCCTATAAAGGCCATGGGGTATTGCCATTGCACGGCTATCGACGACGCTTAGCCGCCGTCACCGAGAACACTCTAAGCGATGCCGACTGTGAACGTTTTTACACTATGTTATCGGAAGCCGAACGGCCGCTAATCTACGCAGGTGGCGGTGTCATAAATGCAAACGCCAGCAAGGCTATGCGCCGTCTGGCGAACGAATTTGGCATTCCGGTTACAACCACATTAATGGCACTTGGCGCGAGTGACACTAAGCACCCACTCGCCTTACACATGCTCGGCATGCATGGCGTTGCTGCGGCTAATTACGCCGTTGAAGATTGCGACTTCCTGATCGCAATCGGCGCCCGTTTCGATGACCGCGTTGCCGGCAATCCGGCGAAGTTTAGTCCGCGAGCAAAGAACATCGCTCAATTCGATGTGGATTCTGCCGAAATCGGAAAAGTGAAGCGCGTCAACTGGCACCACGTTGGCGTTCTTGAAACTGACCTTAATGACATGCTCGAGTACGGACGCCGCATCAAGTTTGCCAAGACGTTCGATGTCTGGCACGAGGAGATCGCGGGCCTCAAGAAAGAGTATGCAATGAACTATGATCGCGACAGCGAGCTCATCCAGCCGTATGCCGTTATCGAAGAAATAAACAAGCACACCAAGGGTGAGGCGATCATCTCCACCGGTGTCGGGCAACACCAGATGTGGGCGGCGCAGTATTTCGATTTTCGCAAGCCGCGACTTTGGCTAACGTCTGGCAGCATGGGAACAATGGGCTTCGGTTTGCCTGCTGCGATCGGCGCTCAGTTCGCTCAACCTGATCGCGTCGTCATCGATATCGATGGAGACGCAAGTATTCGCATGAACATCGGTGAGCTGGAAACAGCGACCACCTACCAGCAGCCCATCAAGGTGGTTGTGCTAAACAACTTCGGTGACGGCATGGTAAGACAATGGCAAAAACTGTTTTTCGATGGTCGAATGTCAGGAAGCGACAAGTCGCTGCATGCCAAGGACTTCGTCAAGGCAGCGGAAGCCGACGGATTCAAGTTTGCGAAACGCCTCGAGCATAAAGACGATATGGCCAAAATCGTACGGGAATTCATGGATTTTAAAGGCCCCGCGTTTCTGGAAGTGATTATCGATCGTGATGCCGGTGTCTACCCGATGGTCGGCCCAGGGCAAGGCTACGACGCCATGATCACCGGCGAATTCATCAACAGCCGCTCGAAACCCAGCGACGATACGCCAGACGCGAGCGAGATGTTTTAACTACAGACCATCCGGTCCGCAGTCGTTCTGTAAATAGTCGGTCATCGATTCGTACAGATCAATTTGATGATTGTAAAACAGGGTGCTGGAGAAATGATCAGCGCCCTCAAGCTCAAGATACTTGTAGCTCTTGTTGTTCTTGTCCAACATCTTCATGTACTTTCGCACATGCACCGGCGGCACTCGCTGGTCAACACTTCCATGCACCAAGAGCATTGGAATGTTGATTTTTGCCACTTCGTCTTCATCGATCGGCGCAATACTGTCGTCCCACATTCTTAGCTGTTCATCACGACTGGCACCACTCATCGCGAATCGATAATAATTAACCTGCATATTCGTATCAGTTACCGCTGCGCCCGCGATCACGCATTGATAAATCTGCGGCGTTCGTGACGCTGCTATCAAGGCTGCGTAACCACCGTATGACCAGCCGAACATCGCCATTCGATCTGGATCTACAAGACCTTGCTCAACAAGATAAAGCGCACCGTCGTCTTTATCATCCTGCATCTTGTAGCCGCCCTGACCACCATCAAGCATGAACGCCGACGTGTAGAAATCAAGCCCGTAGCCTTGAGAGCCGCGATACTGCGGTTGCAATACCATATACCCGTTGTTAGCCAGCATTTGCGCCCATTCGTCAAAAATGACGGTTTCCTGGACGAATGGACCACCATGCGGCAAGACAATCAGTGGGTATGGGGGTTCGGAATTAGGCACCGTCACAAACCCTGGAATGCTCAAGCCATCACGCGCTTTGTACGTGACATAGCGGACATCCGCCAACTTTTCCGACTCCAGCAACGGTTGCCGAGAACCGATACTTTCGAGCTTACCGTTCGCCAATAAATAATACGTTCCAGGATCCCGTGGACCGTCATTGAAGACAATCATGCTCTTACCGTCACGAGAAGAACTGGGAATAGTTATGTGGCTTGCATTTGGAATTGATGCTTCAAGAAGATTATATTTTGCTGCCTCAGCGTCATCAAAATACTCAAAGTGATACTTATCTTTGTAATAGGCGACACCAACAATATCGTCCGGATGCTGCCAATCATTCGAGTGCCGCCGAACACCGACAATATCAACATCGCTGCGCTGATAAATCAGCTCATCAAATGTTCTCGTACGGTAGTTGTACGACCAAAGACCGGTCTTGTCGGCTCCATTATGAGCACGGACCAATAAATGGTCGGGGCTCGTCGGATCGGGTCCATGCACCCAAAAAGTATCAGGGATGTCTTCGCTCTGCCGGTGAGCCTCAACCCAGCCTTTCTCACCTGGCGGCCTGACGTAGTAAATATATTCACGCTTCGCCCGATCGAAGCCTCTAGCGAGCCACGGATTACCGTCGCCATCAAACGAAATATTACCGAGTGATAATTTACCGCGAATCAATAATTTCTTGGCACCAGTGTCGAGATTAAATTCCCAATACGATTGCGGCCGGAATGCGGCATCGAGTTTAGATCCGGGACCGTCTTCACCGCCCTCAAAAAATGACAAGATGACTTTGTTGGGCTTGTTGGGTAACAAATTCTCGATAGACGGTCCGAGTTCGTCAAATGCTCGAATCTTGCGTTTTTTAACGCTTACCGTTGCGATCCTGTTTTCATAGACTCCGCGATTGAATCCATCAATGCGATCTCTTACTTTTTGGCGAAGGGTGAAAACTATGTCCTCGTCGCTCGCCCAGTAAAAGTTTGTGATTTCCATCGGGTCTGCATTGAGACGAAAAGGCTCCTTGGCAAGATTGTTCGTTTCGTAGATTTCGATGACCGGGTTGCCGTCTTTCGAAGCGATTTTCATGACGCCAATATACTTACCATCGGGTGAAATCTGCGCGCGATCTATGACCGAACGTAACGCCCAATATTCGAGCGGGTATGGATCTGATTCTTCGGCCACACCTGATGATCCGGTAAACAACCCAACGATAACAATCGCCGTAACCAATGCCCTGTTCATACGCTCTAACCTCAATCAATTCTTTAAGTACGGGCCTGATGCAGCCGTAATTACGGTACCCAAAAAGACAAGGGTCCTGCGGAGCTAGTTCCGCAGGACCCTTTTAACAGTTTATCACCAATAAGAAGTACTCAATCCTTATTGACTGCCACCAAACCGGTACGCAGCGTTAAAGAAATATGAACGTCCTTGCAAATCATAGCCATAGCCAATTGGGGAATTGTTGATCGCCTGTATTTCACTACCGTCCACAAACGGTGGCTCTTGATCAAACATATTTCGGACGCCACCGCCGACGGACCAATAGTCACCCGCGTAGAACAGCGACAGACCATGGCGGAAATAGTTATCCGCGTCTCCGATATCCCGACAGAGCAGATCGTCCGGTGGTCCGAAGCAGGTGTCAGCAATGCCGAAAATGTCGCTGAATGGGTCTGCGACCGCAGGATCCTGAGACACTGAACTGATGTAGTTCGTTTCCCAGGTCAGGCGCCAATCGGAGTATTCCAAACGTACGAGCGAGCGTCCCTTCCAATCCGGAAATCCGAATTGGCCTTGAAACTCGTTAAAGTCTACAACGCCCTGAGGATTGACGAACAAGGTGGATCGCTCCAACTGCCGGTTAGCACGCACGTCAATCGTCAATTCGATTGGGCGGTCCGCAACGGTCAAGGTATCGAAGAACGTAAGGTTCACATCGACACCGCGCGCAGATTCACGATCCCGGTTCAAGAAGCCTTCATCAATAATCTGAATTCGCGGATCGGTAGGGTCATTGAAGTCCCGAGTGATGCGATCGCAGAAAGCGCTGTTGCCTGTCTCCGATGTGTAACAGTCGGCAACGATAAAGTTGGCACTTGGCTCGATGATCGTATCTTCGATATCGATGGAGTAATAGTAGGCTCCAACAGTGAGGCCGAATTCATTCGTCGGAAAATCCCAAACCGCTCCAGCGGTCCACGACT
>JBLFWZ010000345.1:0-4220 GCA_047611905.1 Gammaproteobacteria bacterium
CCTTTTCATAGACCAACGCCCTAGGCCATCAAGACCTAGGGCGGTAAGGATCTCTAAAACCCGCTACCCAGTAAACTGGCGCGCTGCTCCGCTTAAGTGAACAGCATTGCCGCTTCGGCGGGTTTTTTTTCATTCTTGAACGCCCCCCGAACGACCGTAGGTGGCCGTTAGTCCTAGGTCGCTTAAATCGATCTGAGTGTCGGCTATGTATAGGTGCACCGGACGGTCGTGTGCCGTCGGTGTATGCGTAAAAACGACCCTGAATAGGCAGTGGCATTCAGTTGCCGCAACGTGTTTGCTGTCCTGATTCTGTTCCAATCGTCATTACAGGTCGTGACCGGTCACGTCCAGAATGAGTGTTATCGTTCTTGTCGACGGCCAAAGGAGATAAATTTCTGAGCATTTTACCTTTCCCCTTTATATCGCGACTCTAACTGGTAACCTCTCATCATGATTTGCGAACACTGTCAGCGGGATAATCCACCGCGAGCTAAATTTTGCCTTGAATGCGGTACTGCGTTCGCGCAACGGTGTTCTAAGTGTCAGACGGAATTACCGGCAAACTCAAAGTTCTGCTTGGAATGCGGGCAATCGACGAACGCAACGGTGTCGGAGACGAGAACCGGCCGTACGCGTGACCCACGCGATTACACACCCAAGCATCTCGCCGACAAGATCCTCAAATCGCGTGCCGCCATTGAAGGCGAACGTAAACAAGTTTCGGTTCTGTTCGTCGATATCAAACATTCGATGGAACTCGCCGGCGCGATGGATGCCGAGGACTGGCACCGTATTCTCGACCGCTTCTTCGCCGTCCTTAACGAAGCCGTGCATCGTTTCGAGGGGACGGTTAATCAATACACCGGTGACGGGATCATGGCACTTTTCGGGGCCCCAATCGCCCACGAGGACCACGCCCAACGCGCATGTTATGCGGCTCTGCAGATGCGTGAGGAGCTACGCCGTTTCTCGATCGATTTACGCATTGAACAGCGGCTCGATTTCGGCGTGCGCATTGGCATCAATTCCGGCGATGTCGTCGTTGCCAGTATCGGCGACGACCTGCGCATGGATTACACGGCGCAGGGACAGACCGTCGGAATCGCGCAACGTCTGGAGCAACTTGCGGAGACCGGCCATGTCTATATAAGCGAAAATACCGCTCGATTGATCCAGGGCTTTTTTCAAGTCACAGATTTGGGAGCCTCAAGGTTAGTCAACGGCGAAAGTGCGATCTCGGTTTATGACTTGGATGACACCACTCAGTCGCGGACTCGGCTTCAGGTTGCGCGGGCACGCGGGCTGACTCAATTTGTCGGCCGCGACAATGAAATGCATATTCTCGAATCTGCGTTGGAGCGGGCTAAGTCCGGTCGCGGCCAAGTCGTTGGCGTGGTCGGAGAGCCAGGGCTAGGCAAGAGCCGCCTGTGCTTTGAATTTGCCGAGCGGTGCCGCGCGCGCGGCATCTCCGTATACGAAGCGCACTGCCCCTCACATGGAAAATCTATTCCTTTTATTCCCATTCTCGAATTATTCCGCAACTACTTCGATATTTCGGAACAGGATTCTTCCGCTCAGGCGCGCCAGAAAATCGCCGGCGCCCTGGTGCTTCTCGATGCAAGCCTACACGAAAGCTTACCGGTGCTATTCGAACTTCTCGGGGTCGCAGACGCTGACAGTCCAGCCCCGACAATTGACGCGGACGCGCGCAAACGGCGGTTGTTCGACATGCTTCACAAAGTGATCCGTGCCCAAAGCGATCGGGGTGTCGGTGCCGTAACACTCATCGACGACCTCCATTGGGTCGACGATTGGAGCAATGAGTATATTGGCCAGATGGTCGAGGCGCTCGAGCAGAGCCGAGGCTTGCTGCTGGTCAATTTCCGCCCCGAGTATGTTGCGGCCTGGTCAGGGCGGTCGCATTATCAACAACTACCGCTGGTGCCACTCGATCCGGCTGCGATTAAGGAATTGGTCGAAGCACTACTTGGCAACGACGAATCGGTCACGGACCTGGCCCAGAAAATTATGGATTGGACTGGCGGTAATCCACTTTATTCCGAGGAAATAATCAATACGTTAATTGAGACTGAACAGCTTACTGGTCAACGCGGTGCTTACCACCTCACTCGCGCGGTCGATCTACTAGAAGTTCCCGCGAACGTACAAGCTATCATCGCCGGGCGAATTGATCGCACCGATGAGAATGCCAAGCATGTGTTACAGGCCGCCTCGGTGGTCGGGAAAAACTTTTCTAGAGTCATCATTGAAAGAATTACTGAAATCCGTGGCGAAGAGCTAACAATCGCACTTGATTGCCTAAAGGCAGCCGATTTTCTGTTCGAAACGGCACTCTATCCGGTCGTAGAGTTCTCCTTCAAACATCCTCTGGTGCACGAAGTCGCCTACGAAACTCAATTGCGCGAGCAACGCAAAGTGAGGCATGGCCGTGTTGCTGAGGCGCTCGAAGAGATCGAAGCCAAACGTATCGATGAGTTCGCGTCGATGCTTGCCTACCATTGGGAGCGTGCGGATCTGCCGAACCAAGCTCTGTATTGGAATCACCGCGCCGCCGTTATTGCCCAGAGCAACGATCCGTCTTCGGCGTTCGCCCATTGGTCGAAAGTGCGCTCGTTGATCAACGAAATCGAGCCAACTATCGAAGATCTAAACCTCGGCGCCGAGGCCTGCGGGAATATCAGTAACCTTGGTTGGCGCCTCGGTTCAGAAGAGGATCAGGCACACAAGCATTTTGAAGATGGCATCGCACTTGCCGACCGTGCCGGGAACATTTTTTTGAAAGCAATGCTCACGGGCACATTTGCTGCGATGCGAGGCGTCGCGCACGGTTATATGAACGACTATATAAGCTACGGCAAGGAAGCTACCCAACTTGCTGACCTTACGGACAATCGCGAACTACGGTGCGCGATGCGTAATTGGGTTATCTATGGCAACCTTTTCTCCGGCCGCCTGCGCGAATCCTTAGATCTTTCGCAGCAAGTTCTCGATACCTATCGGGCGGACGTAGACAATGCGAGTCAGTTTTTGGGTCTCGATTGCCGCTGGTCACTTGAGTCTGCCGTGACCGTGGCCGTCGGGTTGATGGGGAATTTCAAAAACTTTCGAGGCGCGTTCGCGTTAGTACGGCAAGCCTGTGGCGATGACCCCGAGTTGAATGCTTTTTCTAGCGCGATGGAAAGTCTTATCCATGTGTATTACGGGCGCTTCGACGAAGCGTTGTCGATGGCGCAAAGCGCCGTAAACGATGGTGAGACAAAAGGCACAGGATACTGCCGATCGATGGCCCGCCAAGCGTTGGGCTTTGCTTTGCTGCACCATGGTGAGTTCGAAACTGCCGCCGAAGTAGCGAGCGAGTCGCTCGAGATCATGTTGATTCAAAATACCGGCCGATCGCATTTTAGCGGCGCCTCCGGCACCCTTGCGCTCGCAGAGCTTGCGCTCGGCAATCCTGAACAGGCTCGTTCGAGGAGTGCCGATACGATCGCGTTCTGCCACGAACGCGAACTCTACTGGGACCTGACTCCTTGGCAGGCGATGGTTCAAGCCAGTATCGTACTCGGAGATCATAATAGCGCGATCGCCGTCTTGGGTGAGATGGAAGCGAAAGTCAATTCAGCGGGACTTGCGGTTCAAACTCCTAAGGTACATGAACTTAGGGCGATGTTTGCCGAAACATTCGATTCCGAGTGGGACTACCGCACCGAGATGGCGCTCGCACGAGACGCTTACTCGCTACTCGATGCACGGGATCACATAGTGCGAATTGGGCAGGCCACTAACTCGGTTATGTGATTGTTGCCCCGACGTTGGTAATGGCAAGCTCCGCCAATTGGACCTAAGTGCGAAGCAGTAAATTCCCAGCGTTGTCATGTCTCCGTGGAATGACCGTTTATGGCCGATTTCCGCTGTAGCTTGAAGCAAGACGAACGTCGGCTTACGGGATAATTTGATGTGAATTTGAGAATATTTCTGGAGCGGCCATTCGTCGAGTCCGCGCGCATGCTCGCTTTGAACCCGTAACAACAATTTAAGTTAGATAAACTCCCGGCAGTTTACATCGAGCGAGATCGAACGTAATTTTTACTGTGAGTTGTCTTAGCTGGACGAAATTGATGCGACATAGGCTTGGAAGTCATCCCCGAATTTGAATGGATTTTCCTCCCACCAAACACGGACACCCTCCTGGGAGACTAGCC
>JBLFWZ010000346.1:0-4146 GCA_047611905.1 Gammaproteobacteria bacterium
TCGTCGAGGGCATCAACGATATCTGACATGGCGCTTGAGGAGCTTTCGTAGTATCGCCCGATCATTTTTTCGATTTGGGAAGGTGTCGCAATTCGGGCGACGACTCTTTTGTCGAATGCCTGACTCAATGCGCGATGCGCAAAATCGTCACCCGGCTCGGCGAACGCGATGTGAACCTCACTTTCATCTTCCGCGACAGGGCATACGATTGAGGCTTTTAGAAATTTTAAAGAAATCCCCTTAATGTCGATATCGACAAACTCAAATTCGTCATCGCTGACTTGGGCTATGCCGTACAAATCTGTCAATGCTGATGAGAGTTCGTCTTCAGCGACGAGGCCGGAGCGACGCAGTGCACCTGCTTGAGTGAGTAGCGCATCGCTTTGAAGGCGGGTGAGCTGACTACGTTGATTTTCGCTGAGTGATCCGCGAGTAATAAGACGATCAAACAGATCGGGATTTGCGGCTGCTGAGCCGTTGTTAGGGAGTGTGTCGGACATGATCAGCGGGTTCTGATTTGAAATCCGCTGCCGCCGGCGGTCACGTTCAGTCCCAACTGGCTACATCTTGGTTGTCTTTTTCTCCACCGACCGCGTTATCGGCGCCGAACGTGTAGATATCAAAAACACCGTGTTCGCCGGGGAACTTGTAATTGAACGCCCGACCCCAGGGATCGAGTGGCACGTTTGACTTGCGCAAATACGGACCATTCCAACTGCTTGCATCACTGGGCGCATGGACCAAGGCATCGAGGCCGAGCTGTGTGCTTGGGTAGCTACCGTTTTCAAGATTGTAGATGTCGAGCGCAGCACTAAGATTGTCGATTTGGAGACGCGCCGTATCAGTTTTGGCTTTGCCTAGGTGTTTCATCACTCGCGGGCCGACGATACCGCCCAACAAGGAAAGGATAACCAGGACAATCAGGAGCTCAATCAACGTGAACCCGTGCCTTGTTCTATATTGTCTTTGAACGGTGCCGTGCATCGGTTTTATCTCTCAAACCTGTGTGTAACGAGCATTCTAGTTTACCGAATAAACGCCATTACGGTTATCCATTGCGTTCTACGTTGCGGTCCGAATTGCGATTCACTCAGCGGCGACCCGCGGAGGGCCAATACGCCATCATCATGACGGACTAGTCGTTGACTCCGCTTCAACATTGACGGCGGAATCGTGAACCTCCTGATGTGGAAATATGTACTTCTCGGCCGATATTCCTCTTCGCATGAGTCGAACAATGACGGCTTTCGCACAGACTAAGTACCCCTTAATAGGCGCGAATCGTTCAAGTATTCGTCATTCAGAGCCGTTAAGCCATCGAGGCGCGCTGCGCTTTTCGAAGACATTCTCATTTGCAGGGGAGGCTCAAATGCTAATTAAAGCAAAATCCAAAGGTTTTACCTTAGTCGAGATGATCAGCGTATTAGCAGTTATCGCGATACTTGGTTCCGTGGCTGCACCAAAAATTTTCTCTGCGATTGAGGATGCAAAAGTATCCGCCTATGTCGTGCAAATCAATACCTTAACGAGCGCAATCGCCAAATTTCAGGTCGATACGGGGGCGTGGCCACGCCATATTCCGAGTCACGCTCAGGAGCGTTACCATCAACTAATGGTGAATAGTCTCGATGGCACTAACCCGATTCCCGGTTGGCAGGGGCCTTATTTGGAAAAAGAAGTAACGCACTACATCAGCAATGGTGCCTACCAAGAAGTATTTCTCGCCAACAACAATGACGCAAATTGGGCCTGCGATCTTGACGGCGACGGGACGCTAGATGGCCAGTTCATTATTTATCGCAGCGATGGCATATCGGGAAAAATCGCCGAGAAAATAAGTAACATTATCGACGGTGATGGCGGCATTACGACTGGTGACAAAGATTGGAAAAAGGCAGGCAAAGTGCGTCGCTATCAAGGCAATAGCGCGTCGATCCTCGAGGTCTGTCTAGCTAGCATCTAGGTCCAGAGAACGGTATTACACTCGATGTCCGTCACGGCCTCGAATATGGCTGAATCGGCTTCGTCTTCGAAGACGAAGCCACTCGGCGTTCGCTTGATCGATGCAAGCTATCTCAGTGAAGCGCAACTGAATTTGGCGCTGCGCGAGAAAG
Source organism: Gammaproteobacteria bacterium (assembly GCA_047611905.1). Taxonomy (GTDB): domain Bacteria; phylum Pseudomonadota; class Gammaproteobacteria; genus UBA11873. The sequence goes on from JBLFWZ010000346.1 coordinate 2,115, forward strand.
ACCGCGCTGGAGGATACCTCGGTGAGGTGCTCGTAAGTCTGGGGTCTATTGGCGAGGACGTCCTAACCGAAAGTCTCGCCGTCGAAACGCAGACTCAAGTAGTTGACGTATTGAGCGCGGTGATCCACGAAGATGTTTTGCAAAGGGTTCCTTATGCCGTGGCAAAACGCCATCGCTTGCTGCCCCTAGCGGAAGAGGGTGGTGTGCTCACCGTCGCCATGGCGGATCCGTTCGACATCGTCGTGAGCGACCTGAGGCGATGGAACGTCATCCTAAGGTGTTTCCCGTCAGATCACGAATATCGTCAAAGCGGGTGAATACAGCGGAAACTTGGGGCGTTGTTTCGCGAAGTCATGCTGCATTTAGAGTGGGTAGAAAGATTAGTCGCGGATCTCAAGCAAGTGAGTATCTGCCCCTTGGTTGTGTTGTTCACTGTGAGCCTATTCGTGTTGCTGCTGTTCGGCTTCGTCGTTCCGACTTTCGCGGAATTGTTGGCGGAATTGGGCATGACATTACCCCTCATTACGCGTCTGGTGATCAGCGCCGGAGATTTTTTTAAAGCGTACTGGTGGGCGTTACTCGGTTTACCTGTTGTGCTCACGACTACCTCCCGGATCAGCAGTGCACGCTCGAACAGTTCCGCGTTCTTGATGGATAGTTACAAACTTAGATTGCCGATTTTTGGCGATATCCTGCGCATGATCAGCCTGTCGCGCTTAGCGCACAACATGGGAATGTTGATGCGCTAAGGTGTGCCGATGTGACAAGCCTTGGAATTGTGTCGCCAGTTGGTCGGAAATCTTGTCGCCGAAAAAGCAGTGCGCCAGGCCGAGCTTGCGGCGAATGATGGTCAGACTGTTAGTTCGGTATTTCGCGAATTCGATATTTTTACATCGATGATCATGCGAATGATCGTCGTCGGCGAAGAGACTGGCACCATGGAACGATCGATGGACCACATACCCGGGCGTTTTGGCGCTGAAATCCCGCGTCAAATAAAGCGCTTAATGAGTCTTCTTGAGCCGATGATTATTGTGCCGCTCATTGCTCTGTCGGCACCGTCGCAATGGCGATTTTCTTAACCTTTATGGAGCTGCCGGGCGGGATCATGTAGCACCATGTCTGCAGGCTAAAGTTTCGCGGCAGATTGTCCGAAAGCCAGTGATGGGATATACGCCGAACACAATCCGTGGGTTTACGCTCGTCGAATTGATCGGCGTTTTATCGATTATTGCGATTATGGCGTCGGTAATTACGCCGAGCATCTTCAAAGACACCAAACGGGCCCGGCAAGACAAGGAGTCGCTGAGTCTCGCCGCATTGAGTGCCGAACTCGAGCGGTCAATTTATGCTGACAGGCGAATTCCGTCTCACACGCTTGCCGATTGGACCGGTGCAATTGCCGCCGAAAGCTCACTTGTGCTGGAAAAATTGAGCGTAATGAGAAAGGCTTTCTGCGCGGCCACTATATCGATCCACGATTCTTTACAACAAGAGATGTGGCCTTCTCTGGCTATACGCAGACGATCAGTGTCGGATCTGCACCTGTGTCACCGCGCGTCATGTTGGGCTCGCTAATGACCGGAAACGCGCCGGCGGCTCCGATCACGTCGGCGGGCTTCGACGCAATTTGGGATCAGAGCGCAAGCGCCACGTTAATCGAGGGTCCCGACGTGAAAATAGCCCGCTTGAATTTGCGCACGGCGTTTCAACGTCTCATGCTGACGAATGAGAACACGAATCAGCCCGCTTACCAATAAGAATCCGGCGCGCGCAGTTCAATCCCTGCGGCCGGCGCAGGGGCGATGGTTTGCTAACCCGCCATGTGATCCGCGACACTAAAGTGAGCTTGTATACCGTTCCGTTTCCAACCGGGAATCTCGACCAAGTATTTCTTGCCGATGACGAAAAGGCTATGCCTTTGAACTTGTCGGTAGCGTTTGGGTTTGGCAGCGACCATGAGCTCGGCGCATTTCGCCATTAGTTGGATTTACGAAGAGTTGCACGTTTGCCGAGTCAATCGCGATAAAGT
>JBLFWZ010000347.1:0-4129 GCA_047611905.1 Gammaproteobacteria bacterium
TTCGAGCAGTGATCGTGCGACCCGACCGGAAACGTCCATAAACGCCAAATCGCCGACCTTGCGGTTCATTTTTCGCAAACGATTCGCGAGCTGGGAAGAAATGGCGAACAATAAATCGGGAAATACCGTCGACATGCTTTTGAGCTTTTCGTAGCTAATTTGTGCGACTTCGCAGGATGTCTTGGCACGCACGAGCGCGCTGCGATTGACATGTTCGTTGAATAATCCAATTTCGCCAAAGAAGTCGCCGGGATTGAGGTATGCAAGTACTAACTCACGTCCCTCTTCGTCTTCGAGCATGACGGTAACGGAACCTTTTATAATGTAAAACAATTCGTGCGACGGATCGCCCTGTCGGATGATGGTACTCTTCGCCGGATACTGCTTGCGATGGCAATGTTCCAAAAACCGTTGGATCGCGTCTTCGTCGGAGGTGCGCAAGGACTGTGCGGAATTCATTCAACTACCCTCTTCATGGCTCCCCATCTTGTGGTCTATGAGGCTTTGGGGAACATCGTTTAATTATTTTCTCGAGTATATTATAGGATTGTTTCGTAAGATACGAATTTTGCTCATTTTAATCGTATTTTAGTGAACAATTTCTGCGTTCGGTTTCGGTTACGGAACACGCATGTAGACTACCGATAGGACAGAGTATGCGCGCATCAATAAAGTGGGTCGACAACGTCATGTTTGTCGGCAACTCCGGAAGTGGACACAGTGTCGTAATCGATGGCCCACCGGAAGCCGGCGGTCAAAACGCAGGAATTCGGCCGATGGAACTGATGCTGATGGGTCTCGGTGCGTGCACTAGCTTTGACGTCGTCGCAATTCTGAAAAAATCGCGCCAAGACATCACCGACTGCTACACGGAACTTGAGGCCGAGCGCGCTGACGAAATCCCGCAAGTCTTCACCCGAATACATGTTCATTTCGTGGTCACCGGTCGTAATTTGAAACACAAGCAGGTCGATCGGGCGGTTTCCCTATCGGCAGAAAAATATTGTTCTGCGTCCATCATGTTGGGCAAAACAGCGGAAATTACGCATGACTTCGAAATTATTGAATCGCCAACTGACAATTAGAATGGGCGCGTGCGAGCCGTGCTGCCGTTTTGGCGACGCGCGCTAACATCCGCGCGGCGTACTAAACGCTCAGCATCGTCACCTTTATTCCAGGTACTCGCACCCACAGTGACACCCAAATTGGGCTCGATGTTCGAGAGCTCAGGTTGCAAGGCTGCTGAAACTTTTGCAGCAAGACTCACTGCGGCACGCTCACTGGTTTCTGGAAGGATGACGACAATGGCCCGCGCCGACCATTGGCCGAGGACATCTACCCAACGCAGTAGCTCGACCAAAGTCGCAGCGATCAAATTGTGTACCTTGTGGTTCTCATGTTCGGATTGAGCGCACGCCGAATCGATCCGAATTACCAAGCACGACAGCGGGTTGGCATAGCGCCGAGAGCGCGACACTTCGAGCTGCAACCGGCCAATGAGCGCGTTTCGTGATAAAAATCGAGAGGCTACCGAGCCGTCGAAACCACCGGTTGCCAACGCGTCAAAGAACCAATCTATGGCGTTTTCGCGGTCAATTACCAACAAGGTCTTACTGTTCGGATAACTACTTTCGACTTGCCGCGAAATGCCGATAAGGCTACCGCGCTCAATGACACGGAAGGCGTGATTGGTTGAACTTCGATGCTCTTTTTGCGGCAACGGCAACGATAGGGACTCGGCCGTACAGCCAATAATATCGATGAGTTCCTGTTGTAGTAACTCGCCAAGCACCGCATTACCCCAAATCACCCGACCGTCGAGATCGAGCACGGCGACGCCGGCTGGAAGCTCGTCCACAATCGAGCGCGCTAATTCGGGATGCAGTTCTATCATTGGCCTAGTGCAACGGCCAACCGGCGATACGCCAGCGACCTATTTGAGTTGCTTACTTTAACGGCCGCCGGAAATGATCCTTTACATCGTTTTGGCGATATCGTCGTGGCAGGGTTGAGCGATGCAATTCAGAAACGATTGCTCGAGCGACCCACCTTGATACTTTGCTTGAAGCTCGCCGAGGCTACCGGAAAAAGGGATTTTGCCTTGATCCAATATCACCACTTTGTCGGATATGGCGGCGACATCATCGAGCAGGTGCGTGCTGAAAAACACCGTGACCCCGGCCGCTTTGAGTTCCGCCAAGCGAGACTTAAATAACGCCCTAGCCTTAGGATCGAGGCCGCTCATTGGTTCGTCTAAGATGATTAGCGGTCGCTCGGTCACCAAACAACCTATGAGACCCAGTTTCTGCATCATGCCTTTCGAGTAGTCCTTCGCTGGACGCGCTAATGCCTCGTAATCGAAATCCAACGAACGACATTCGTCTTTGATCCGGGCAGACGTCGGACGCACTTGGTGGAGGTTCGAGATGTAGAAAAGAAAATCGTTGCCGGTGGTGTAGTAAGGCGCAACAAAGTGCTCTGCCAAGTAACTCAGTTGTTTGCGCGAGCCTGTCTGCAAGTGACTGGTAGCGAAAATTTCTATGCGGCCACTGTCGATGCTGGTCAAGTTTAGAATTGACTTTAGCAAGGTTGATTTGCCGGCGCCGTTAATGCCTACCAAGGCAACCGTCTCACCCTCGGAAATACTCAAATCGACGTTGTGTAGGATCTCTCGCTTTCCATAGCGCTTGGTAATCGATGAGACTTTGATTGGCAAATTTATCGATTCGTTGCGCGAACTTTCTGACATGTCATCCAATCGTAGAAATAAAACAGCCCGCAATTAGCGGGCCGTAAGTTTCGCAATCAAAGGCGGTTCGAGTGACTAGTAAAGGTACACGGCGTTGCAAAGTTGTTCGTTGCCCGCAATATCCCAAATCGTTGGCGTCACCGAGTCATCTATGCAACCGGCGACGGATTGCGCCGCCGTGGTAAACGTTGCGCCGGAGGCCAATGCATGGCGCATCACGCCACTTTCCGGCAAGCCATCATCGACTTTAAGATCAAGCTCTCGAAGCACGTTAACGGGAATTCCAGCTCCCAACACTAAGTTGAGCCGATCGACCGCCGTTCCAGCAGCATCGTCGTAGTCTGCTGTTCTGAACAGGACTAGATATCCATTGAACGCGTTACGTGGCGCTTTGTCGGTGTCGGCCGCACTTGGCAGCGCGGTACCACCTGTATAGTTTCCTTGAATGAAGCCGGCTTTCGACATGTGCTCCCATAATGCCAAGGCTTCTACCCAGGGAGAGCCGCCGTCCAGACGGCCACTGTCGTCGCCGCCGGTAATTACCCCAGGGATAGCCTGGGCCGCGTTAGTGGCGTTCCAGTCGCCCGGCACTTGTCGGTAACGATCGATAAATCCGTAGTAGGCCGCTTGCACGCCAGAGTTTTGATCGGCGATGTTACGGACTCGCGCGCTCGTAATTAACTCTTGGCCTTTCAGGATGCCACCTAGCAATAGGCCGATGATGACTAAGACGATAGCAATTTCGACTAAAGTGAATCCACGTTGTTTTTGTATGTTGGGCATGTGCTTCCATCCTCAAGGGATTGTTTGTTGTTAATACCAGAGCAGATTCCGTGCCAAGAGTGTAATTACCTGAAAAGTAAAGAGTTAACATTGTGTAACTATTCTGATCCTGTCGGGTTTCGAACGGATATGACGGAATCTCAACAATGCCGCCGGAGAGTGTCGAACTATCGACATCCTCGATCCTATAGAACCGGTAATAATACCGCCCGGGCGCAACGTTTTGTTCCTACTGCGTGGCCCAACGAATCGTTATCTAGTATCAAAAATTGGTGACCATGAGTTCCAGATTTAAACAATTAAGTACGCACGCAGTCATTATCTTCGGCGTCTTTATTCTATATCTTGCCCAGTGCCACGGGATTATTGGATTTCACCGCCACTCTCAGCCAAGGCGTTCTAGTCAATTCGCATCCATTGCCGAATGTTAACCATGCAACGCCGAAAATATTTGGCGCGGATTTCGTCTGCTTCATCAGTATTGGCCTAATACTCAGTGTCATGCTGCCACGCTTCAATCCCGTTAACGCATCAATCTTGACGTTTCTCGCCATGTTGCCTCCGTTCGCCGTTGAGTATTATGAGCCCAGGTGTGGC
>JBLFWZ010000348.1:0-4126 GCA_047611905.1 Gammaproteobacteria bacterium
CGCGCCAGCGCGCATCGATCCCGAGATCATCGCGAGACCGTCTGGCAGTTGCCTTTCGAATTTCTTATAGCGGCGATTCCGCCCCATTTTGTAGAGGATGTTCGGCACGAGGAACAGAAGGCCGAAAATGATCAGTGCAACGGTCCAGTTTCCTGTTAGCACTCCGATCACGAGTGGAATGACAACCACCGCGATGAGATTGATGTAGAACAATTTCGCCGGATCGGCGAACGAGAACATATCAGCCAAGCCGCTACTCGCCGTTTCGGTAAACTGCGACTTATATTCCGTCATGAATTTTTGGCCGCGCAACATTGCGACATACATGAACAGTGCGGCGGCGGCGAACACGGTCACAATTACGATGAGCCAAATAAAACCACCGGCAATATTCGATAACGTTGCCATCGCTATCCCCTATTGAAAAATACTCATGTCGACTTGCAAGCCGCGCGCGCGCAAGTCCTCGTAGAACTCCGGAATGCGGCCGGTCGTAACAAATTCGCCTGCGACTCGACCGTTTTCGTCGAATCCTTGTTGTTGAAAACGGAAAATATCTTGCATTTGCACGATGCCCGATTCCACCCCGGTGATTTCGCTTATGTTCACAACCTTGCGGCTACCATCCGAAAATCGCGATTGCTGTACGACGAGATGCACCGCTGAGGCTACCATTTCTCGAATAGCTTGGATGGGTAGTTCCATGCCCGTCATCATAACCATCACTTCTAGGCGAGAGACTAAGTCGCGTGGGGTATTCGCGTGGGCGGTCGTGAGCGACCCGTCGTGACCGGTGTTCATTGCCTGCAACATGTCCAACGCTTCGCCCCCGCGGCACTCGCCAACCACAATTCGGTCCGGGCGCATGCGCAAACAGTTCTTTACTAAATCCCGAATCGAGACCGCGCCTTTACCTTCGAGGTTCGGCGGCCGAGCTTCGAGGCTTACAAGGTGTGGCTGGGATAATTGTAATTCGGCCGCGTCTTCGACCGTTACGATGCGTTCCGTGTTGGGGATAAAGTTAGACAGCACGTTCAGCAGTGTTGTTTTGCCGCTACCCGTACCGCCGCTAATCAATATGTTTAGTTTTTGTTCGACGGCAACCTGCAGGAATTTCACCATGGGTTCGTTAATCGCATCAAAGCGGATGAGATCGTCGTGGGTTAGCTTGTCTTTGGAAAATTTTCGGATTGTGATGCATGGGCCGCGTAGCGCGAGCGGCGGAATTATCGCATTTACCCGCGAACCGTCTTTTAGTCGAGCATCCACGTAAGGTGAACTTTCATCGATACGTCGTCCAAGTGGCGACACGATCCGCTCTATCGCGGACATCACCGCGTCGTCGCTACTGAACGTGACGCCAGACAAGGTGAGTCGGCCACCTTTTTCAACATAGATTTCGTCGAATTTATTCACCATGATTTCGGTGATTTCATCGCCCTTTAACAATTCTTCGAGTGGTCCAAGGCCCACCGCTTCATTGAGGACGTCTTCTTTTAGCTTTTCGATATCGACGTCGGCGGGGAGTTTGCCGTCCAATTGGCGGACAATCTCGTTAACCATTTTTTCGACGTGTTTTCTGAGCTGCTTCTCGTCCATGGCGCCGATGTCGGTGCGGCGCAAATCCATCATTTCGAGTAGCGCATCATGGACGCGGTTACGCCACATAAAGCGCTCTTCGCGGAAAACAGATTCGTCTTCCTTAATCTCTGAGTGCGGATGCACACCAATCATCGTTTTCATGAATTGCTCGTCGATATCTTCGACAAACTCCTCGTCTTCGGTACTTTGATCGACGCCAACGGTGATCATATAGGAGCCGATTTCGATTTTGTCTGACGTACGCAGCGGCCCGTAGCGCTGAATCACTTCGCCGTTGATTTTCACACCTTCATTGCCCGATTTATCTTCGACGTAGACGCCGTCGGCTTGACGCCGGAGCTCGGCATGGTGCGGGGCGATTTTCCACCCGCGGAGCTGGATCAAATTGTCCCGTGCTTTGCCTATGCCGCATTCGTTTACGGGACAGCGAACACCCTTAATTTTCTTTCCCTTGTTAGTGTTAACAACGATATCGAACATAAGCTGGGCCTGATCCAAAAATGGTTATTCGAGAATCTGTAAGTCGGGTTCACCGACGCTCTCTTTAAATTGTTTGATATTGTCTTCACGTCGGCGAAGATAAGATTGATTCAGTTCGCTCTCGGCGTCGAATACTGTCGGAGTAACGAAGATGACCAATTCGCGTTCGACGTTGCGCACATTCTTGTTGCGAAAGAACACACCCAGAATCGGGATGTCGCCAAGCCCGGCAAGTTTTTCCGTGTCTTTCGAAGCCTGCTGATCGAGTAATCCTGAAATAACCAAAGTTTCTCCAGCGTTCATGCTGATATCGGTTTCAGTTTTGCGCGTCAGGAACCCGGGTATGCCGTTGACGGAAACCGAGTTATCGATTGCGCTAATTTCGGTGGCGACCGTGGCGCTAATGCGGTCTTTGCTGTCGACGACGGGAGAGATCGACATCGATATGCCGAATTCTTTAAATTCGACATTCGATTGACCAAGCGAGCCGGTTGTTGGTAGTGGAACTTCGCCACCCGCAAGGAACGTTGCCTCACCGCCACTGCGTGTGCTCAGCCGTGGTTCCGCGAGTATTAACGCGTCGCCGCTGTTAACGAGAAAATTTATGCGCGAGCCAATTTCCGTCGCGAGACCGAAGAATCCGAGCGGACTGGTGGTTAAATCGACGGGCAAACCGTTTCCAAAAGCCGGGGTGGTCGCGACTGGGCGAAATGTTTCATTAGCGGCAACATCGACCGCAAATGCCGCAGAAGGTCCGGCTATCGGATTGTCCCAATTAATACCTAAATTCGTTAACTTATTTTTATTGAACTCAGTGATTTTCACGTTCATGAAGATCATTCTATCTTCCGGTACACCGGTCGCGGTCGTGAGATCCATCAGATCCGGAAACTTCGCAGTGACTTTTTCGATAATGGGGACGTCGTATTGGTGTATATCGCCGCGTAAAACGACGTTTGTTCCTACCGTACTTACGGTTAGTCCTTCAACATCGGACAACAACTGCCGGACGAGATTCGCCGTTTTGCTTGTCACGTCGATCACGTTTGGATATTTGGCAATAACGGCCGATACGACTGGATCGTACTCTGGTGGTACATCGCCACGTAGGACAATTTGATCGCCGATAACTTGGGCTTCGACACCGGGGATCCCCGCGAGCAGATTATTCAGCGTGGCGGCGATATTGTGATTGTCCTCTTTAGTTACATCGACGTTGTACGTTGATTCCTTGCCGTTCTCAAACCACAGATGGACTGTGGTTGATCCTTCACCTTCGGCGAGCATCAGCAACTGCCCGTTCTTTAGCAACGACGTACTCATCACCGCCGCTTGCCCCACCGCAACTCGCTCGATTGGGCTCAGTCGTAATAATTTAATTTCGCCAACGTGCATAGACAGGCGCTGGCTCGCGCCTGCATTGACGGATACCGCCAACATGACAATCGCAAAGATTACCTTGCGCATATTGCTCCCCTTAAGCTTCGTCCGGTCACATCTCGTGACCCGATGTACTTGTCGTTTTTAATTTAGATCAGTTCAGTCTTGTACGCGCAATCGGCCTACCTTGGCTTTAGCATCTTCGCTTGCGCCACCAATTATCAAACCAACGTCGTCGGTCTTATAAACATTGCGTGGGTACGCTGGCGTCGTTTGCTCAGAACGATCTTCATGATCGTTGTTATCTTTCGGTGCAACTTCATTGTCTTGTGCTGCGCAAATTCCGAACGTCAAATTGACGCCGATAAATACGGCAAGAAAACGTCGCACGGTCGTTCGCATTGACACCTAGTTTGTAATCGGTAGATCGGTAACTTTGGCTACGCCGTCTTCACTTGCGCCGCCGATAATCAGGTCGACCGAACCGGAATCGTTATCTGTTTCTGCATCTGCGAGTATGCTTCCAGCCGTGCCTGCGTTCACGCCAGCAAGAATCGTTCCGTCTTTCGTGCGCACGGTTCCATCGGCGGCAATCACCAGGTCTTTCGCGTCGTAGGCTTTGCCGTCCGGTCCGACGACTTGGCCATCTTCGTTTATCCGTAGG
>JBLFWZ010000349.1:0-4122 GCA_047611905.1 Gammaproteobacteria bacterium
GCGAATCACTCGTATATTTGCTACACGCGCAACAACACTATAGGGGTTTGTGGTGTATTCGGAGCGCCCCCGGAGTGACGTTAGCGGCTAAGAGATACCCGTTAGCGGGGAGTCGAGGTAAGCAGTAACCCACATCCCTTGCTCAACGCTATAGAAAAATAATTTTGGATATCGGCTACGGTTAAAGCGAAAGGGGTCGACGCTGTTGTTGATATTATGCTGGCCCAACTAGGGGCGCACGCGGCCGATGTCTACGCATGGTCCCGGGAAAATACCGCCGAAGATCACTACACTGGCGGCACGTCGTTACCGGCCACAGTGCCGGCAGACGAATAAATCCTAGGCACCGATTAAAGGAGCAGCGCATCATGCCAACGACCCTCGCCCTCGACATCTATGGCACCTTGATTGACCCGATAGCGGTGAAAGCTGCACTCGTTGGTCATGTCGGCGATAAGGCTACCGGTTTTGCCGAAGTTTGGCGCGCCAAGCAATTGGAATACAGCTTCCGGCGGGGTTTGATGGGCGCGTATCGCAACTTTGCACACGTCACGCGCGCGGCACTCGACTTCGCCTGCGAAACCTACGAGGTCGAGCTTAGCGAATCTGACAAGATCCTGTTGATGAATCACTATCGGGCGCTCGATTCATTCGCGGATGTGGCGCCGGGCCTAGCTGCACTACAAGAAAAAGGCGTTGCATTGCATGCTTTCTCTAATGGCGTTGCCGACGATATTACGGCCTTGCTTGCCCATGCTGGGCTTGACGATAAAATTTCGTCGATCGTTAGTGCCGATGAAGTGCAAACCTTTAAACCTGACCCGCGTCTCTACGCACATTTTCTAGCGCGATCCGGCACATCAGCTGCCGCAACATGGCTGGTCTCGAGCAATCCGTTTGATGTGATTGGTGCGGCAGCCTGCGGCTGGCGTACGGTCTGGGTAAAGCGTAATCCAAGCGCCGTTTTCGATCCGTGGGACCACGCCCCAACCGCAATTATTTCCGATCTTCGGGAACTAGCAGCATTGCCGGGTATCGCCTAAAAGAACGTCTAAGTCTGATCTTTGTAATTTAACGCGTTTAGTTTGGCGGTAGCTTCAATATCGGCTCGTCCGAATACCGCCGGCCGGGGCTAGGGTAATTCCAATGCTGCCTGGGTCTTAGGCTTTGCATCAATTCAATCGAACCACTCGTTTAAGTGATCCAAACCGTCGACGGAAACTCCGGCCCAGATATGACTTCGTGCCCACGGGTAGGTCGCCATGTCCGCAATGGAGTAGTGATCGCCGACGAGGAATTCGCGACCTGATAGCCGTGTATCGAGTACTTCAAACAGCCGTCTCGATACGTTGATAAAACATCGCTTGGCCCATCATCGAGCCGACACCACCCATCTGAAACATCAGCCACTGCAAGGTTTCCGATTTGAGATTGGGATCGCAAGAAAGGAATTTCTGATATTTCTCGGCCAAGTACCAAAGTATCGCCCCAGACTCAAAAACCACGAAGTCATTGCTTGTGCGGTCGACGATTGTCGGACTTCGGCCGTTCGGATTCAGTTTCAGATACGACTCGGCTTTCTGTTCCTTTTCTGAAAACCGAATCGCCGTCAATTCGTATTCGATCTCGGATTCGTGAAGAAAGATTAAGGGCTTCCAGCCGTTCATTGTATTGGCGGTGTAGAGGTGAATATCGGCTTGGGTCGTCATTGCAATGAACCTGAATATTGATCAATAAATTGCCTGTTTATTAAAATTCTGGTGAGCGATTGTGTCGGTGCGACCGGCAGCCTTGGAGCCCAGCGCCGCACCGAAGTGCCTATGGGCTCCAGAGCTAGCGATCAACGCCCAACTAGCCGCGCATCTTCGCCTGTGCGGCGCCGGGATGAAGGCTCGCCGTTGCGCTCGGGCGGCTATCCATGCGTTTGAACCATGCGGTAATATTGGGGGTGTCGTCTTCGAGGGGCTGGCCAACATCTTTCGCAAAATCCATACAGCAATAAAGTACGATATCCGCAAATGTTAGTTTTTCGCCGGCGATGAACTCGCGACCGGCGATGAGATTATCCATCCACTTGCGAGCCTTTTTGGCTTTGGCTTTGAGGCCGTCCGCGGCTTCAGGAATGCAGTGCACACGGTCACGAAACATATCGAGACCTTGCGAATAACGAAAGCCGTTGTACATATTTTCCGTAATCTCAAGCTCAACCCGGCGGATCCATTGACGTGTGTTCGCACGTTCAACAGGGGTCGCGCCAATGAGTGGATTCGCTGGATGGATTTCATCTAAGTATTCGCAAATGGTGGTGGTTTCAGCAATGACTGTGCCGTCATCGAGTTCGAGTGATGGCATTTGTCCACCTGGATTTTTCTTTACATAAGCTGCCGCGCGATTATCGGCGCCTAGCAAATCGAGTTCTTCGGCCGGCATTTCCACGCCTTTTTCAATCATCGCCATGCGTATGGCTCGTGGGTTGGGTCCGAAAGAATTTAGTAATTTCATCTAGTTTTCCTCATGTTGCAGTTGGGCATTGCGCCTTTCGAAACTCCACAGAGCATTCATCGACGTTTTGCAATTTGTATGGTCGTAGTTAGCACAGCTGAGCCTCCACTATTCCGGCGCTCGCATGTTCCCACTAGATTAATCGACTAACGCGCCAAATAAAACGCACAGTCGCGACGGGATTCATTAGCCGGCATTCGCCTGGGTCGGGATAAGCCGAGAATTCTCTACTGCCGCAGCAATGTGGTGTCCGTTCGATAGATATTGTTCCGAAGCGAGCATTTCACCCAGAGTTTGTGGACTGGGATACTCGACGAGAATAATTTTGTCCCACTGTTCCCCTTGCGAACCAATGGCCGTTCCTTTGGCGCCCTCGGAAAATACAATTCTGCCACCAAGAGATTTGATAAGCGGAGCAACACGTTTTTCGTAACGGTTGAATGCTTCTCTACCGGAACACGCCGATTCATCAGGAAAATTGCTGTAATCCCCCGTTGCACGGAATTTTAGTAAATTAAGCATCACCATCTTTTCCGATCGACTACATGGGTTCTGGAATGATTCGAACGGATTGTCGGTTGGCTGTGTGTAATTTATTTCTCGATCTTTGTGCGTAATTATTCGATCGACTTGGGGTCTCTTCGCGGTAAAGCGATAGCGTCTGCGTTTCACTCCAGTAACAGCTGATAATGCTCTGACTTGATTCGACGCCGGGGCTTGGTCGACATCAGTTCGCTACCACCGGTACGCGATATAAATGTGTCGAAGTTCGCTCGCCCCTTGTCATCGAGTGCGTCGATAACATCAAGCACTTGTTGGAAGTGGTACACCACATTGGCAAATGCCTGCGTCTTCACGGTTGTCCCGCGAAGATTAAATTCGAATTCACCAAGATTCGGATACGCGCCGCCTGGAACGTCTGAATCGATCTGCACTAGGGTGCCAGAGGTGAGCTGTGGCTCGCTGCCTGCCCAACTGCTAAATGTATCAATCATGCTCTGGACTTGGGGCCCGCAATCTCGAAACAGATATTCGATGAACGGTATTAACGTCTCAGGGATCTGATCATCGATCGGGAATGCGTACGGGGTATCGATAAACTCCCCGTCAACGAGAGCCGGTTCGAACATCCGTTCGGTCCACCGGTAAACGTTAGGCGCAATATTTTTCATTAAACTCGCGGGCACAGGATCCCGGCCAAGGTGCGCATAGAGCGGACCAATAAGGCCGAAATCCGCAGTACTGGGATGCCCACCGAGGAGATAGGGGTGGTGTAGGAAGTGCGCGTCGAGCAGTTCAAGGCATTCAATGTGCGAAGCTTCGATCGCGGTAATCGTTGCTGGTGTCACGCCTAAGCGTTCAGGAAATGCACTGAAATGATCCTGCACTGGGGTAATATCGGCTTGCCGTTGTTCCGGATCTTTATGGGGTGAAAGCGCACGCGCAAATTCGGTATCGATATGCGCGCGTTGTTCCGGAAAATTAAAACGGTAATGCATCCCGGGAATAAAAAACAAATCGCAACCAAAAAATTCGATCAACCAAGCAACCGTTCGTTGGACAGGCGAACTCGGGATCATCAGATTTTCGGGATACCGTCGTTCCAGGTATTACATCGTA
>JBLFWZ010000350.1:0-4106 GCA_047611905.1 Gammaproteobacteria bacterium
CCAAATCCCGAAGCTTCAATATCAACAATGTAGGGGTCGTCAACGGTTGGCATCGTGTCTATCAGTTGGAAATCTAGTGTTCGCAGCTTAAGTTAATGTGATGGCCAGAGTAAACTATAGTGGCAACTTGGGCAGGGTAACTAAGCTTTATGCGACTCTCGGCCGAGCAGAAAATCGGACGAAAAAACATGGCCGTTTTATCGTTCTGGTGAAAGTTGCTGTCCATCGCTTCAAGGTTCGAACGCGAATCTGGCGGAATATTAGCGCATCGAATAATGATGAGTATTCCGGCGAATTGGCTCGATATCGGTCCGGTTGAAACAAGAAATGGCCGCGCTTCGCGTAGGGAACGGCAAAACCCTACTCGCAGGTGCAGGTTCCGCCTCATCTAATCGGCGGTTGGTAGACTAAGTGAAATTGGCGAACGGGACATGCCAGATCGAGCGACTCGCGATCAACGGATAAGTTTTGCATTTGAATCGCTTGCAGCATTTCGATCAACGCGGAACAGCCTTGCATTGCCCTAAACGCCAATGACTAATTGAATTAATCCGGACGTTCATTGTTCGCGACGAACGCCGCCGACGAATAGCATCTCGAAAACTGCGTCACTTTGCCTGCACAATAACAGGCGCGCTAGCAGCAGATCGAGCCGAACAGTTGGACCCATTCGTTCTAGGTGTGCGTTTCCGTGAGCGCAAGTGTATTTCGCGCAGCCGGACTGTTTGGAACCAATTGCCCCTAGTCTTACAGCAGCCGCTCTTCGGCAGGCAGACCCAACATTAAACGGCCATAGGTTTCTGCGGAATTGTCGATATCTAAAAACGCATGCACGGCGAGCAGGTTGATGTCGCGAAAATAACGTTGCAACGGGTTGTGATCACGAAACCCGTCGCCGCCAAATCCACGCGCTAGATCATTAATCGCGTTGCGGCATAGATCGGTAATAAACGCGGCTTTGAGTTTCATGTCTGCCCGATCGATCAACTCGTTTTGCTCCGGCCGAACCATCGTGTAGCGATCTAGATACGCTTCTAACAGGGTTTGTGCCGCATCGACTGACGCGTGACCACGTGCAAGACGCATTTGTGCTGCTTGTTTAGTCGCAGCTTTTGCGCCGCTAATCGTTCCTTGACGGACTCGTGTGTGCTGCGCAAATGCGTCGACCGCACCGCGCAACGCACCAACAACGGCCGGCACAACTTCGCACATCAAAAACGGCACGAAGGGTTGTCGGTACATGGGGTTCGCGTGAATCGCTTGTCCTTCAGCGCGTCCTTCTAATGCAGCGCTCGTCGAACTCGCGCGATACTCCGGAACAAACACATCGTCTGCTTTTACATCATTGCTGCCTGTACCCCGCATGCCGCTCACAAACCAAGTGTCGATTATCTCGACTTGCGCGCGCGGCACCATAAATGTCATCGGATAGGGCGGCGAATCGCCATCTGTAACCGCCCCCATAAAATTAATCCACTCGGCATGTACTGATCCCGAGCTCCAAGCGGTTTGGCCCGAAATTCGATAGCCGCCCTCGACCTTGATTACCTCGCGCAAGGGTGCTGCTTGGCCAGCGCACAAGATATACGGTTTCTCAGCGAAGGCTTCGCGCTGAGCGCGTTCACTAAAGGCTATCGTTCGCCACGCCGCGCCCATATAGAAAGCCGCGACCCAGCCAGTTGATGGGCAGGCCGCACTTAGACATGCAGTAATCGCTGCCATGGTCGAGACTGCTAACTCGTGTCCGCCGTAGACCTTCGGGGTTAAGGTGGCCAGAAATCCTGCATCGATCAGATCGTCGATGCTTTCGTCGAGCGGTGCACGATGTTGCTCAGTTTCAGCGGCGCGCGCTGCCAATGTCGGCGCCAATTCATGCGCGCGGCCGACGAGTTCTTTGGCTGATACTGTCATGGATGCTCCGAGTCGACTGTAATTCCAGAGATAGAAATGTCGGGGACAGTTTACTTAATTTTAAGGGTCTTTGGTTTCCTTCTACGTTGCGCAATCTTCACTGAAGTAGGCTATCTCCTCCCTTCAAGCACACGAGAAGCTGTGGCAGAAGGAGTTAATCACGGTCACCGATCCAGTTGCCCTTGCGCCATATTTTCCACTTCGTGGTCCAGGTGTTCCACGGTGTGCGCTGACCATTATGAAGTTACGACTTCTGGCGCGATAATTAAGCCAATTAGTTCGATCAGTCGAATTAGGCGGTGCGTCGATGAGCTGCTCTTAATGTGGAGGTATAAATGACGACTTCGATCCGTGGGGGCTGCGCATGCGGCGCGATCCGATATGAATGTAGCAATGATCCGGCGTTCTCGTGGAACTGCCATTGCCGTGACTGCCAACGCGCGAGCGGCAGTGCGTATTGCGGTGTGTCCTATGTACCTAAGTCCGCGTTTTCGAGTGTTGGTGAAGTCTGTTACTACGAGGTCATTGCTGAAAGTGGTAACAGCGTAAGCCGCGGGTTTTGTCGTACCTGCGGCTCACCCGTTTTTATCGTGGCGGAACTCGTACCAGAGTTGATGGGCATTTGGGCCGCGAGTCGAGACGATCCGAATTCATTTCAGCCGTCTGTCAACGTGTGGACCGCAAGCGCAACCAATTGGGGGGGAGTGAATGGTGCGCTTCCGAGCTACCCAAAGGCACCAAGTGCCGACGATATGGAGATCATTTTGGAAGGGTAGACATCGGTGCCGTCGTCACCATCGGCGGGGCAATCCAGATCATGCGGCTTCTACGAATGAGTCGTCTGAAAACCGTTTCAGTGGTTCGGCTTGGTTCGTCGGGAATGCTGAGCACTAGCAGCTGTAAACGGGGCACCGCGCTCGAACTGTAGCGGCCGGACCAGGACACCTCTTGCCCAATTGACCTCATCGTTGACGCTCAACTCGTAGCGCGTCGAACTAAACCAGCGAAATAGTCTGAATGTGAGAACTGATCCGGCCATCCAATTCTGAAAAATCCCGAACTGTGGTTCTGTTTCTTCGATTGAATTCAAAGCACTACTTTCGTAGTAACTGACCTGCAAATCGTCAGACAGCCTACGCGGAATTCTTGGAGTAGTTTACTTAAACAGAACGCGCTTTGGTCTCTATCTTCGCTACCTCCTCGGTCGAACTGAACGCTGTACTTTCGTACTAGCGGTCCCCTGAATTGTCCACCAATTAGTTTCGGCTACTCGTGCGCCGCTTGGTTGCAGCTTTTTCTCGGCGATCCAGTACTTTCGTACTACCGCACGCACTATGCGGCGTGAAACGATAGCACCGGTTTCCGCGATTCGATCTTCGTTCGACGGCGAGAGCGGCGTATACCATTGGACGCAACGAGTAAGTAAGGATCCGCAATATGAAAACTGCCCAATTTATGAAGTGCACAGGTGCCGCGCTAGCTGCTCTTGCCATAGCAACAACTGCGTTTGCGGAATCGGTCAGTACAATAAGTTTTAGTTCCCCTTTGTGTGGCGGCTTGCAACCAGTGACGTATACCGCTAACGGAGCAATATCAATGCAACTCGCCGAGGGTAGTGGCATATGCCAGGTTGGCCTGACCGCGCGTGCCGGCAACGGTAGTGTCGGCATCCTCGCAGCGATGGATGTTAGTCCAGGGGCAATCGGATCAGAGCCCTCCGTTAGTACAGCGACTCTGAGTGCTAAGTCCGAGACGGAGATCAATCTTGATTTCAGTGAGTCCGAATTAATGAACTTTCCTGTCGGTCTGATCCCGGTGAGCCTGCAGGCGCACCTCGACGGATTCACCTCGGTTTCGGCGCAAGGTATCAGTGGCTTCTTTGAGGGCGGCGAAAGCGCGCTCCTCGCGCAAATTATGCTCTCGGGTTTCAACGTGGCCGGATCCTCGGTCTCCAGCAGCAACGTGGTCAGCATCTCAAGCGCTGCATCTTCCAGCACGAGCAGCGGCCCGCGCACCGATGCCGACCTGTTCCCTGATAGTCTGCTCGCCCCAACAATTTTTATTGATCCCACGCGGCCCGTCACGGTCGAATTCAGTCTCTCCGGGGGTGTCACCCAACGCGGGCATAACGATGCTTTTATCGTGTCTACTCTTGATGCGTTGAATACCTTATCTTTTGCCTTAGACGGCCCAGC
>JBLFWZ010000351.1:0-4104 GCA_047611905.1 Gammaproteobacteria bacterium
CATTCATCGGATTATAGCAGACGCTTTGTAATAACTCGCATCGATACAGGCAGTAAGAGTTCTTTTAGAAAAAAATTAGAAAGTACTAACACGACAACGGGGGACATTGTAATGAGAAGAAAACTATGGATTACGACGATATTTTTGCTCAGTTCAGTTTGGTCCGAATCGTACGCCGAATCCTGCAAGTACAATGATGCAATGGCGCCGGTTGAGCATTATACGAAGGCCATGAAAGAATACCGCTTTAATGACGCTTACGATGCTTTGGCGGAGACCATGACAGATGGTCTTCCAGTAGAAAAATGGGTCGCAGGACAAAAGAAACTATTCGACATTGGGCAAGTTGTTATCGGCAAGCTCGATGTCCGTTGGCCGCAGCACTTTGATCCCTCTTCATGCGAGACTCGCGCACTAGTGCCAAACGTGCTGAGTGCGAAGGATCGGTTTAACAACCAAGGGAGCGTCGAGTTCGAACTCTATCAGGTCTCGAAGGTGGCTGGAGTATGGAGAATCGATTCTCAAGAAACGCTATTCGACGAACCGGTAATTCATCGTTGGTTCCCTGGGCATGAAATACCGGATTTCCAAGGTCAACTAATTGACGAAGAACCGTTGCCGGGTGAGTAAGTCTTCGCTCGTTCGATAGGCTAACGATTCATTTTCGCAAGCTACGATCGAATATTCATTTAACTACGACGATGGATCCGCATATTTTCTGATTCGAATCACTGGTGTGATGCCATTTGAGGAAGCGAAACAGCTTCTCGAGGCGGCGTGGGAAAATGAAGATTACCGCGACTCTAGATCTGCGATATACGAAATGGGAGCGCTTGAGGCCTTCCCCAATCTGAACGAGGTGTTGGCCCTCAGCCACTTTGTCGTAAAACATCGGGGCAATCGTGGACCCCAAGTGATCGCATTCGTATCACCAGAATTCGAAGCGGCGGTGGTTAAGAAAATGGTGGCTGGTTTCGCGCGGATAATTGGACTTAAGATGGGTTACTTCGTCGATATTTCTGCGACTAGACAATGGGCCGCAGAACAAGTCTAAGTAGGGTTAGTGGTATGCAAAGCTTCGGGCTGGAGAGTGACGCGAACCGATTTGCTAGTCAACAGGTTTTGTATCCAATGATGGACCCGGCCGCCGAAAGAGCTACACAAAAAGATGAAGGGTAATAAATAATGGCGATTGCTGCTGTACTCTGGGATTTTGGTGGCGTGATCACGACGTCACCATTTGAAGCATTTAATCGGTTCGAGCAGGAGCGCGAAATTCCTATCGATTTCATCCGCGGTGTGAACACGATAAATCCGATGACGAATGCGTGGGCTCAGTTCGAATCTAACCAGATCAGTTTGGAAGAATTCGATCGCGCGTTTGAGCTTGAAACCCGTGCCGCCGGGCATAGTATTGCCGGTGCCGAGATCGTCCCTTTGCTCGGCGGGGCGGTTAGGCCAAGGATGGTCGAGGTGTTGAAGCGATGCAAAGCATCGTTCAAAGTTGGCTGCATTACTAATAACGTGAAAGCAGGGCAGGGACCAACAATGGCCGACTCGGCAAGCCGCGCTGCGGCAGTTGCGGAAGTGATGGAATTATTCGAATTCGTTATTGAATCGAGCAAACTGGGGATCCGAAAACCTAACCCGAAAATTTATGAATTGGCTTGCGAGCAGATAGGCATCGCTGCCAATGAGGCTGTCTATTTGGACGACTTAGGGATTAACCTGAAGCCGGCTCGAGCACTCGGAATGAAAACTATTAAGGTTGTAACCGAAGCTCAGGCGATCGATGACTTAGCGCAGATGCTGGGAATCGATTTCTGAATTTCGGCGTCTAATCTTTCAGTGCGGCGTGTGCCGCGCCTTGCGTGACATCAGCCAGGATACAGTTGCAAAAAATTACCAGCGGTGACTAGGAGAACAATTATGGAACATGCCGAATTGATACCGAGAAAGCCCGTCTCTCGCGAAGAAATGATGAAACGGGTTGCCCGTTTTTCCAAGCTAAAAGGCTCCGACGGCGGCCTTCCTGATAGCTACATGCCTGGATCGGAACGGATCTTGTATAACGTTATCGGGTTCCAGCCACCTCCCACGGAAGACGACGGTATCGTGTCCCCAGTCGGTGAGGCAGCTGCGAGGATGGCCGCTGTAAAAATCTCGGAAGGCTTCAATCTCGGGTACTGCCGTGCGCTGCCAGGCAAGGGTCCGATGATGCACAACCACGATACGAATGAAACGTTCATAGGTATTACAGGGGTGTGGCGGGCGAGTTGGGAAAACGAGCAAGGGAAAGTTGAGCACATCGATCTCAAGCCCTTGGATGTTATTTCGTTCCCGCCAGGTGCGATCCGACGTTTTCACAATATAACTAAGGGTCCCGCAGACGAATATTCAATATTAATGTTCGTCATTGCTGGCGATGCGCCCGGTGCAGAATTCACGACCGAAGCACTGCAGGAGTTAGAGGTTGCGGGATTGCTAGGCAATCAAAATCCAGCACCTAAGATTAAATCGACGGGAACGAGAACGAGAGCGCGCACCTAATAGCACACCATCGCGAATCACCCGTGTGCCACTAGCTAGACGACTTGCCGACCGATGAGACGGCCGCTGTCGTCCCCCGACATCGGCTGGCGTCGCTCCATAGCTGGCGGAGCGCCACTGTCATACTAAGGCAGTTAGTCTCGCGGTAGGCGGATTCGGCCGGTAGTTTCTCCATCAAGCGACGATGCGCTTGTCCAAGTGCATAGTATGGAAGCGACGGAAGTAGATGATGCAGCGCGTGATAGCGGAGCCCGACCGGAAATAAGAATGCAGTGAGGATCGGGTTGCCCGTGATGTTAATTGAGTCAAGCACTTGACCGGCATGACTGAGTTCCATCCCTTCGCTGCGATAACGATGTGCGGCCAAGGTTCTGAACCAATTTAAGGTTATCGAAAAGGTAATTAATAAATAAAGTTTACCGATAACGGCGACATCAATTAGCCCTTTCACGACTAGCAGGCACACGACCATTGCATAGCTAAAGCAGGCAAGGTCGCAAATAAGCCAAATCGGCTCCCAGTTCGCAGGCACGTGACGGCGTTTGTAACTAGGGCTGATCACGGCCGCAGAGGCACTTTCCAGCAGCCAAACTCGCACACGAGGTATGGCGAACGACAACGGCACAAGTACCAGTGCCCGTAGTACAGCGAGTATTGGCACGAATGGGATGGTGCCGAGAAACCGAATAATTGCCGCGGGTGGCTTGGCGCCGAACGGTAAATATTCGCCGTCGTCGGCCGTGCCGTAATGGCGATTGCTGTGATGATCTGCGTGGCTGGTATAAAACAACGACGGGGTCAGCAACGGGATGCCGACCAGAATATTCCATCCGAATTTGAACGACCGCATCTGATCTCTGCGCATGTGAGCGATTTCGTGCATGAACGTTGCAATGCGAAAAAATGCTATTCCGGAAATAACCAACCCGAGCAATTGCAGTGCGGAAAATGTTGGGGCGCGCACATAAACGGCCGCGGCGAGGTATGCCACTGCGGAACTTAAAATCAAATCGAGCCAGTAGAGCGCCGGCTTCAACACGAACAAATCATTTACCAGTGCTTTCGCACCCCGCGCTGACAAATTTGCCTGCGCGCGTTCTTGCCCTTCGATCGCTGAGGTCTCTCTATTCACTGTTATCGAAAGGCGCCGGCTCGGTACAGCCGCCATACGGTTGGCCAGCACGTCAATAATGGATGGCGTCTCAACAGCGGAGTGGCCTCTATTTTTACGCCGGAATGGCGCTCAATTTTCCACAAAACGTAGTCGACTCCGCCCTCGAAGGTAAAGGCGGCCTTCATAATTCGAAGTAGATTTATCAGCTTGCCTTGCACGCGACGCAGGCGCCACGCGAGCCGGCCCGCATAACGGCGCGACACCGAAATCCGCGCGCGGTATTGAGTTGGTTTCGCGTTACCAAATACTTTGACAAACCCTTGTTCATGATCGACTAATAAATCTGTGACAGCGCGGTAGCGTTCTAGATTTTTCTGGACCAAGGCCGCGGACGCGCCACCCGGTTCGGGTCGTAGTTCGGTTCGGTAGCTGGCGGATAA
>JBLFWZ010000352.1:0-4070 GCA_047611905.1 Gammaproteobacteria bacterium
ATGCCTTTGTAGGCGGTGGTGCCAGCTTCTGAGTCTACGAGTTCCCCGGAGATCAGCCCCGGCTCGATTTTGACTTGGCCGGAAGTAAGGATCAGTTAGTGCGTCCCATGTTCCACTGGAATGTCACGCCGTAATAGAGAGGCTCTGTGAGCGTTGCATTCGCTGTAAAGCCGTCCGCGTACGAATCGTTCTCCAGTTCCTGAATTCCAATTTCGTCGGTTAGATTTTCGGCGAAAAGTGAGATCTGCCAATTTGCATCGCTGGGAAAGTAGGTTAGCGAAGCATCAAAACGGCCGTAATCATCCAGTTTAGTAATTGGCGCATTGGAAATGCGTGCAAACCGTTCGCCGACGTAAGAGTAGCTGCCGCTAAGCATGAACTCGCCATTCAAACCGTCGAACGCGTAGTCGGCCATGACGGAGTACTTAAGATCCGGGGCGTTCGGAAGGTCATTACCCTTAAAATCAAACGCCTCAGCGAGAATTGCCGTTTGCGGGTTTCCGACGGAGTCGATGTAATCCACCGTGCGGAATGTCGAATTCGGATCGCGACTTTCCGTGGTAACGATGGTACCGAGTTCCGACTGCTGAAGAGCAACAAACCCGCTTAACGTTAGCGCATCGGTAGCCGCAAAAGACCCCTCAATTTCTATGCCCATTACGTCGACATTAGGAATATTTGCGATGACCATCCTGTCAACGGGCCGGTCTTGTGCTGAACTGTAATCCAGAACCGTGATGATCTGCTGGTAATTCCGGAAATCGTAAGCGAACGCGGTGGTGAGAATCTGTGCTCGATCCCCAATTCTCGCTTTGAAGCCTAGCTCATAAGAGGTCAATTCCTCGTCGTCATACCGGCTGAATGGCTCAGGAAGCCCGGCCGTGACGCCACCTGATCGGTATCCGGTTGCGATGCGGCCATAGAGTAGGTACCCTGCATCCGTCGTGTATTCGAGTGTTGCGGTCCCCGTCACCTTGTCCGATTGGTAGGTTTCCGCGGGTGAAAATTCAACAAGTGAGACCGGTAAAGTGGCGGCGCCCCCGGTGATTCCGAACAGGTCGTTAACCGTAACCTTCTCGGAGAAGGAGTTCGTCGTTTTTTCATCGTCTGTGAAGCGGACGCCAAGAACGGCTGCGATCTTGTCGCTGAATTCGTAGCGTCCCTGCGCGAATACCGCTTGTGAGGTATAGCTTCGCGACGATGTTTGATTTACAAATTCTCCATCAGGCGTTTCGTTCGCCATGAAATATAGACCGTCCTCCAACAGGAAACAGGTCGTGGCGAACTCGCAAGTTGAGGGTGGGACACCGACTGCGAATTCCATAAACTGCTCAAATGTCATCTCAACGACGTTCTCCCATGCAGGATTAGACGTGAAATTGGCCCCGACACTTGCAGTATCGAAGATGACCAGATTGTCATCGAGATCTTCGTCGAACTGATAGGCCCCTAAAATTCCGCTGAATTTCTCGGATTCAAATGACAGCCTTAACTCATGGGTATCTATCTTACGCTTGAAAACAGGCTCAATAAAAGCCTCGATGAATGGTCGGTTGGCCGTAGACGACAGATACGGGTTAGCCGCGCTGGCTAAGATGGGGCTGGCATCTGCATCGCTTCCTGGAAATCCAAATTCAAGATCCGAGGAACCTAGGATGTACGTAATATCGAGATTATCCGTAATCGCAAACGTGGCGTGGAAATTGATCGCGTCACGTTCTGCAACAGTCCGGCCGGTTCTATTGTAGTCGACCGTATTATTGAGATCGCCCGACCGAGTTGCTATTGGTTCGTCAAAAGGGAACATAAACCACTGGTTGCGATCTTCGCCGGGATCGCCGGTAATTGGGTCAAGGTGAAACTCATTGTCGGGATCGGCGATCTTCGTCTGCACACGCATATCTGAGGCAGAGTCCTGATCGAAATACGAGTAACGCAGATTTACGTCCCAACGTTCGCTCTTGTACCTCAGCTGTGGAGCGATACTCCAAAATTCCCGAGTAGATCCGTCCGGCCCGCTGATATTTTTTTGGAAGCCATCACTGTCGCTCCATTCGCCCGTGAGGCGATAAGAGAAGCCACCGCCCAATGGTCCGGTGAGATATCCTCCTAACCGTGCAGCGTTATTTTTGCCGTACTCGGCTAACACACCGCGCTCCACTTCATCCTGCGGACGCTTGTTGATGTAATTGATGGCGCCGCCTACGGAGTTGCGACCGTAAAGCGTTCCTTGCGGCCCGCGCAGAACCTCCACTCGCTCCATATCGTAAAAGGCACCGACTGCGCCGTATGGCTCGTCAAAGTAGAGGTCGTTAGAATAAGTGGCGACACTCACATCGCCCCCGTTTCGGTTGAGCTGACCGCCAATACCTCGCATGGTCGCCGGACTGTCCAGACCAAATTGCAGTCCTGGCGTGCGCGCTTCCAGATCTTTGTTGTCGGTGATGTGGAGCCGTTCCAGCAAGTCACCGCTAAACGCAGTTACGGAAAGCGGCACCTCAAGCAGCGACTGCTCGCGACGTTGTGCCGTTATTATAACTTCGTCGATGTCGAGCGAAACTCCGTCGGCGTCGGCGTCGCTCTGCGCAAATGCTGCGGTGACTAAAAATGTGCTCAGAGCGTATAAGCTCAACAGTGAGAATTTTAAAGCTCTAGATGAGTTGTATTTACTCGTTGTATTGGAAATCATAGTAACCCCCTCGGTTTATTAATTAATAAATAAAAACATGTTTCTTAATTTTTATTAATAGTAGCCTCAATAAATACATAAGTAAAGCACATGGTTTAACTATTCGCTTTAATGATAAGCGAGTGCATAGGACGCTGCCGCAATCTGCTACTGATCCCCGACGGGTTTTTCCTCGTTGGCTTCGCGTGCCGTCAACTGACGTTTGATCTCAGTGTGCCGCTCCAGACTTAGATCGTAGAAATAGAACAAACCGATGCCCGCCAGGCCAATAACTGCAACTGCTGGGCCTGATACGAAACCAAGTTGCCAGATTATATCGTCTGCTACCATTCCCGCCTTAGCCTGTGCTGGAAACTTGATGATATCCAACATCACACCGCCAATCATTGTGCCGACACCGGTGAGAGCCTTACGAGCAAAAGCGCGCGCGGCGTAGATGGATCCTTCCCGGCGCTCCCATGCCTGAAGCTCATGCTCGTCAGCGATGTCACCAAACATCGAGTAGATTGTGGCTCCTCCGATCGGGCCTACCAGCATTGTAAGATATGCGAGGACAAAGAACATGATGAGAATCCAGTCGGATTCGTTTCCTGGGAACCACGAAACATCCATTAACCGAAAGACAATCATGATATTTGGCAGAATGACCGAGACTGCCGATACGATCACCAGAGTATGTTTTTTACCGAACCGCCGGGTAAATACAGGTGTTAAGAAAAAAGCGGCGGGAAACGCGGACAATAAGAACAATCCAAGCCACCCATAGTCCTCTGTGTCGAATTCCCAAAAATGCAGCACCATGTAGGGCTCAAAGACCGCAGTTACCGCGCCCCCAATTGACATAAGAAAGGACGCGATGAACAGTATGAAGAAGTTCCGGTTTTTGAATATTGCGATCATGTCGGTCAGGACTGCAGCAAAAGAAAATGTGGATATCTTGGTCGATTTCTTCAGGTAAGGAATTTCCTTTCTCGTTCCCCATACGCAATAGAACAGCGCGGCAATCATGATGATTGCTCCCATCCATGCGAATTTGGGGTAGCCGGCAGGGTCCAGAGTGCCAGGACTAAATTCTTCTGTAGTTGGGAAAATAAAAAGGTAGACCGTGAAATGCGTCATGGCTGCCGTAAGGGCGCCAATTAGTCCGCTAAACGCAAACAGGGTTGACCGTTGGTTGTAGTCTCCCGCCATTTCGGCACCAAGGGCCATGTGGGGTATGTAATAGAGGGTCATACAAAGTCTTACAAGAACGGCGAAAACAGTCAGCCACGCAAAGCTAGCGAGTTCAGTCATGCCGTCTGGCGGGCTGAAGAGCAAAATAAACGTAATGCCCAGTGGAATCGCAGAGGCGAGAATAAAGGGATGACGTCTGCCGAAACGG
>JBLFWZ010000353.1:0-4027 GCA_047611905.1 Gammaproteobacteria bacterium
TCTGGATCATAAAGAACGGACTCGACAATAACAGTATCACCACACGTATGGCGTTGCGTCGCGCGCATAAAACGATTCGGCGCTGCTTTGTCGACAACTTTCTCGACTTCGCGCAAAGCGGTTTGCCCGTCAATCTTAGCGAGTCCCATCGCCTCTATCTTAGCTTCCATGGCATAACAGTCCGTCGCCATTCGGTCTGCGTCTTCGTTATATAGACGCTCCCATTGTTCTGACAGCTTGAGGTTTCGTTCTTGTTCGTTCATTTTTTTGCTCCGCGTGGATAAAATTCGTTAGGTCGGCTGCTTGCTTTCACGTTGGATCAGATACAGTCGTCGCCTCATTAAAATTTGACGACGATCGCACACTCTCAATTTGCAACTAAGACGCAAGCGCTTCGACGGGTAGCTCGGTAATTGCGAGTGGCGGGGAAGACTCAGGCATTTCGTCGATCGTAACGACACCGCTCGTTCCATCTATGGTTATTTTCGCGCCATCGTCCAGCAACGTTATCGCGTGGCGCAATAGCACGGAAGGCAAGCCGTACTCGCGGGACAAGCAAGCCCCATGCGACAGCAATCCACCCGTTTCCAAAACAAGGCCGCTAATTATCGAGAATACCGGCGCCCACCCCGGGTCCGTACTGTTGGTGATCAAAATGTCACCTTTTTGCACTCTCCCAATATCTTCCAAGTTAGCCACCACCCGTGCCACGCCGCTGATCTGGCCTACCGCAGTACCGAGACCTTGGAGTCCGCTATCTGCCTGTCCTGTTACACCACCCGCAGCAAGCTCGGTGCGAGCCTTCATTTCCATCACTCGGCTACCAACTAAGTACGGCGCGGTGACTTCTTCGCGACGATTACGGCGATGAAACACCGCTTTACGTGCGACGATTTTCGCCTCCGTTAGCGGTCTCGAGGCTCGTCCTTCGAGCAGATCATAAAGTTCGGCACGCGCGAGGAAGAAGAAATCGTCGGCTTCTTTAAATAGGCCACGTCCGAACATTCGACGTCCCAACTCCGCGTAGACCTTTTTCGTCTGATAAGTGATCCGATCGTAGTAATGGCGTTCGTCGTCTCTTTGGATCAAAAATTTGTGCACATAGTCGAGTAGGAACTTAAACAACTTAACTTTTACAGCGCCGAATGATTTCTGACGAATGTTCGTCAATACGACCTCCGTGGCGGCTTCACGCGCTGCGATCAGTCGTTGCTCTGTCTGTTCCGGAGTAGTCGACGAATCACCCGCGAGGTAGGCTTTCAGCATTCGGTAATCGATGGCCGGATCTTCAATTCGACGCGTGTAATAAATATCGCGATCTTGGTGACCTCGATGGCCATGATCGCGCAACATCTCTTCATAGCGTTGTTGGAACTCACGGCCTTCTTCAGAGTGCTGAAGCTGCGCGAAAAACGCTCCTCCCTGATGTTCGTCGAACAACGCGCTTAGTTTAGGCGAACATCGAATAGTATCCGCCAAATGCCACTGACAACGACTTTCTTGGATCATTAAAGTGTTCGGCATACCGCTGATCAAATCTTGATAAGCGGACGGGTTGTCCCCGTCGTACCACTTCTCTAGAGCGACCGCCAAAGTGCCGAGCGCGCCCACGGCCCAAAAATTGAACCCCGCCCACAACGTTAATACCCACTCGTCGGCGAGCCCGCGTGTTTTCTGAATTTGCTTCTCTAGGTTTTGGTCGGAAAGGATTTGCAGTTCCTTCGGTGTCGGGCCGTTGGCTTCGTCGATGCGATGTTCGAGATAGTGGTAAACGCCGCCGGGTTTATCGGACAGCCAATGGAAAATACCGGTCTTCGGCTCTAGCCAGTGCAGACGCGCCATCATCGTCGCGAATTTCCAAAAGCTGAATTTTGCCTGGCGTAATTCCGTGTCCCAAGTATGTGGCACGTAATCGTAATTTCGTAAGCGCGAGGGTAGTGAAAGAACGTTCCATTCCTTCTCCACGTCGCAGTTAAAATATGCTGTGGCACGTGAGTACTTAAAGATTAGTTGACCCTCGAGTTGAGGGAAGCCGTAGACTTTATTCGTGTGATCGTGGGCGCGTTGAAACTCACCGCCAACTCTCACCGAGTAATAGAGCGGCGTCACGCCACCGGTCAAAAAATCGTCTGCCCAGGTACTGGTCCAAACGGTTTCTTCGGTATGTTTCGCGGGGATTGTCTCATTGATGTCTTCGTCCCACGTAAACTCGACACCGGTTACTCTTCGTGACTGCAACAGGTAAAAACAGTCGTTGTATCGTGCCCATTCGATGTCTTGCGGCAATTCATCGTAATAGGCCATCACTTTGCCGCCGAGCTCGGCAAGTTCGGATACTTCCTCGTCATTCAGCGAATATTGTGCTCGCTGCATTTCCGAAACGGATTCGCGTACCGTCCCAACACCGCTCGGATTTTTTACGATTTTGACTTCCTTTGTGCCTAAGGTTCGCCCTTTAACATAGAAATCCTTTCGGCTAACAACGAAATCGTCTGGTGTTAAGATCCCTGAGACGATGCCTTCGCCCAACCCCCAACTTGAATTGATAACAAACTCGTCCGTGCGCCGATTCAACGGATTCGCCGTAAACATCACACCCGATACTTCGGCGGGAATCATTTGCTGTACGACAACCGCGAGCAACACCTTGTCACCGTCAAAACCCTTTTCGTGCCGATAATGCACGGCGCGCGCATTCCACAGCGACGCCCAGCACTGTTTTACTTTATTAAGCACATCGGCGCCTTGAACGTCAAGAAACGTATCGTGCAAACCAGCGAACGACGCTTGCGCCAAGTCTTCCGCCGTACCTGACGAACGCACGGCCACTAAACCGTCCTCGGCGCCATGGGCGCACAAGCTCACATAGCTAGAATTAATGTCGGCGGCAATCTCCGCTGAGATATCCGTCGCCATGATCAGCGAGCGAATTTTTGCCGTTTGCGTATCGAGTTGCGTGGTATTTGTGTAATCAATCTCGCCAAGAAGCGAATTAATTGGTTCTTCAAGGGCGGCGATAAATGTCTCGTAGGCGGCCGTCGAAATAGTAAAACCGGGTGGGACGGGAAAACTTGCCTTGACCAGCCGCCCCAAACTCGCCGCTTTTCCACCGACCATTGCATGCTGATCAGATCGTTCGTCATCGAATGCTACGACATAGGAACTTACGCTCATCTCACGCACCTCAAGTGTTGCTTTGGCGGGGTTCTACACTAGGCAGCATATTACAAAAGGTCCGGCCATGACGCTTTGTTTCTAATGTATACAATAGGCTCAAAACTTTTTCTCATGCACGCCGATTCGGTGCCGAATTTATGTCGCCGACCAGCAAAGTTGCGGGTAACAGTGAGTCTCGGTTCGATCCGTTGACGGTCGAGGAGATTTCTAAGCCTGGTGGCGCTGCTAGAAAATGCTACAAGCACTGTAGCTACGCAAATTCCAACACCGAGCGTGAAACCTGCCTGATTTGCAGTCAGGCGTTTCACAAGGGGAGCGCGAAGGTACGCGAACCAGGTCGCTAAGTGGCTTAGAGTTTCCCCGGTATGTCGCGAACGGGCATTCACAGCACCCGCGCACAGCCGGAAATTTCGGGCCATCGACTCTAATAATTTAGCATCAGCCCGCCGTTATTCCGCGAGCGCAAGTCCCTACATAAACTATAGCCGTTCGAACATTTTCCCCGTGAAGGCGCGCGCAGAAAAATCAATCTCGCCTTGTATCGCATAACTACGTCCATCCGACATTTCGGCAATGCCGGCAACGTTCCACTTCTGCGCGCCGGCGTGATTAGTTTTTCCGTGACCGTTTGCGTCAAGAATTTCACCATCCGGAAATATAGCCCGCGCCACGATGTCGTATTTCCCGTCTTCATCTCCGTTATTTTCGATGGTCATCGTTGCGATGGTCGTGGCTTCCAATTCTCCGGCGATCGTTCCTTCGAAATTAATTTGTGCGTTAGCCGCTCGGTTCCTGCCGGCGATCATCGTGATCGAAGTCGATTTCATCTCGAATGTACCCAATTCTCTGC
>JBLFWZ010000354.1:0-3966 GCA_047611905.1 Gammaproteobacteria bacterium
GCGGGGCTGTGCTAGGCCCGATGATTCCGGGCTTTCTATTCGCGGCGGGTTTCGCGCTGACACAAGTCGCTCTTGTTATGGCGGCGGGTTCTTTTCTTGCGGGTCTAACCGTTCTGTTTATGCGGCGGAAAAGCGTCGGTGAATAATTATTTAGCCCCGACGTAGACTATTCGACGAGGCTGTTAGCACTCATTGCCGACACTAGTGTTCTGCGGTCTTCTTGATCGGCACTAAGTCGCCGATTGGCGAGGCATCTTCCTTCGCGACATAAAAATCGCTGAGCCGCTTTTCTTGGTACTTAAAATTTCTCAACCCACGGACGGAGTTCAACCTCCCACGTCCAAGCGCTGCGATGTTGGCGATGAATATCGAGGTAGCTCTGGGCGATGGCGTCTGGATCGAATTGTGTGTCGCCGTCGGAAGTTGCACCGTGGCTCCTAATCCCACCATCGAGCACAAAATGGGCGACGTGAATGCCGTGTGGTGCTAGTTCCCTCGCCGACGATTGAGCCAAACCGCGCAAGCCGAACTTGCCCATCGCGAACGACGATGAATTGGCGAATCCCTTCACGCTAGCTGACGCACCCGTCAGTAACAGGCTGCCTGTCCCGCGTACGAGCATGCGCTTGGACGCTTCCTGCACGACGAGAAAACCGCCGTAACAGGTCACCAACAGCGCATCGCGTACGCCGTGTGCGTCTATCTCGCTGACTGGCCCGCGGACACTTGAGCTAGGGTTGTAGACGACGATGTCTGGGGTGCCTATCTCGTTGTCGGCAGTTGCGAACATTTTTTGTACAGAAGCTGGATCAGACGCATCGCATGCGACTACCACGGCCTCAGTTTGCTCGGCTAATGCCTCAAGTTTATCGGGTCTGCGTGCAGCGAGCATGACTCGCATGTCATTGGACCGAAACAAACGCGCCAATGACGCACTCAAGCCGTCGCCAACGCCTACAATTAATGCTGACTCGCTCATAATCGACTCCTCGATATTTTAAAGTGCACGGATGCGTTCGCACTATCCTATCTGCTTGTTCGTCTCGCCGCATGCCACAGATCCCTTAGACCCGATTCATTTGCTGAGCCATGAAGTTCTAGCGGGCGATATTAATGGCTATAGCGCAGCGTACTGGGGACCAGCATATTTAATTCGCCTGGGCACTTATGGCCTGCTTGTGGCGGCAATCAGTACGCGATGCACCTCGCCTTGAACAAATATACGGTCCCCCGAAAAAGCCGTTGTTGCCGAGGTGTTACCGTCAGGCCAGCGCGTAACCTTCGTAGTGGCTGTTTTTTGCTTCGTCACAATATTTCCGATAATTTCCGACGCCGCCAATATAAGACAGCAACCGACGAGGCTTGCCTTCAATGTTGGCGCCTGTGTACCAGGAGTTGGTAGTCATCATCAATGTTGAATTTGCGATGTCATCATGATGCTGCACCCACCAGGCCTCTTTTTCGGCGCTGGGTTCAATCGTGTTGAGGCCTTGCTCACCGAGATAGGCGATACAGTCTGAAACCCAGTCAACCTGCTGTTGCAAGCAGGTTGCCATATTGCAGAATGCAGTCGATGGTGCTAGCGGGCCGGCGACGGTAAATAGATTTGGGAAGCCGTGTACTTGTAGACCCAGTGTAGAACGGATGTCTTGGCGCCATAGTTCCGTTAGCGATCGGCCATCCCTGCCATGAACGTCCATGCGTGACAGTGCACCGGTTCCGGCGTCAAAGCCCGTAGCGAGGATCACCACGTCCAGTGGATATTCCTGCCCGCCAACTAACAAGCCATTTTCCGTAAATCCGTCTATAGGTGTTTCGCTGACGTCTACCAACTCGACATTGTCGCGGTTGTAAACATCGTAGTAGCACGTTTCAAGGGGTACGCGAGCAGTACCGAAGCCGAAGCTTTTCGGTACCAGCTTTTCAGCAACCACCGGGTCTTTTATACGCGCGCGGATCTTCGCGCGAACAAATTCAGAGATTTCCGCGTTGACGATTTCATCATCAAACAGTTCCCGGAAACTACCCACCCAAAAGCTTAGCGAGCCGTCGGCCCAAATCCGCTCCAACGCGGCTTCGCGTTCTGCTGGTGAGAGATCAAGAAATTTCTCGGATTCGAAGCCGTAATCGAAGCCGGCAAAAGTGTGATGCACAGACTCGCGCAATTTTGGGTATTGGGCTCGCCACGCATTGCGCGCGTCGTCATCGTAAGCCTCATTACGCATCGGTACGGCATACTGCGGTGTACGTTGAAACACTTTCAGCTCTCCGACTTGCGCCGCAATGGTCTGGATCACTTGGATGCCGGTCGCGCCGGTACCGATAACACCGACCCGCTTACCACGCAGATCGATATCGTCGTGTGGCCAGCGCGCGGTATGTACGATTTCTCCTTTGAAGGTTTCGCGACCAGGAAAAGGCAGCGCGACAGGCGCGGACAGCATACCAGCACAGCTGACGAAGTGCCGCGCCGTAATTGGGTCGCCTTGGTCGGTGTTGAGCACCCAGAGCAAGCGCGCGGCGTCCCAATGTGCGGACGTCACTGTGGTGTTGAACTGAATGCCCTTGCGGAGATCGAATTTGTCGGCGACGTAATTGAGATAACGTTCGGTTTCGGGTTGAGCTGGAAAACGCTCGCTCCAATCCCACTCCTCCAGTAACTCATCGGAAAACCAGTACTGATATATGTAGGACTGCGAGTCAACTCTAGCACCCGGGTAGCGGTTCCAGTACCACGTACCACCCACTTCGCTGCCAGAGTCCAGGGCACGCACGTTCAACCCCATTTCGCGCAACCGGTGCAATTGATAGAGGCCCGCGATACCGGCCCCAACGATAATTGCATCAAAATCGACTTCCGCGTCACGATTCTGCGATCCACTAGCGGTATTGATGGCGTCGATATTGCTGTTCATGTTTGTTCTCCTAAATATGTGCCGCACGCCGACAACTGCTTATATAGCATTGAGTATGGATTGGGGAGCGATTGACAACCAGATGTCGAAGGTGACAATTAGGGGTTAATTCGTGACAGAGTTATAATGAACACCGTAGATATTGAACGCACGTTAATGCCGAACACCTACGTCAGACTGCTGACGCAAGAGTTCGAGGACCCGATATTGATTGCCGAAGGCACCGGTATCGCGCCCGAAGAACTTGCTGATTATGCGCATCCAATTACAGTGCGACAGCACCTGCAATGCATTGAAAACGTGATCCCGCTGAGGCATTCGCCGGACTGGCATCTCCAGTGGGGCAAGCGGATGGCGGAAAACTTCCACGGCGTCGTAACCTTGGCATGGCTCACCGCGCCGACCCTCGGCGAAGGACTCGATGCGTTCATCAAGTACATGCCGTACCGCGTGCCTTATTTGGATTGGCAGGGCAGTGCCGACGGAGATTCATTTTGTTGCGCAGTTGATCCCCTCATCGATCTCGGTCCGGTACGCCAAATGCTCACCGAAGTGCCACTGATCGTGATGCACGAGTACGTGCGCGTCATGCGGCACGGTCCAGCAACCGGCGCGTGTATTAAGCTCACGCTTCAACCGCCTTTGCATCGTGACTTCTACGCTAACTGGTTCGACTGTTCGGTTGATTTCGAGTCGGCCGAAACTTCGCTTGTTATTCCGGCCGCGTGGCGCAACGTAACTAATGTCGACTTCGACGAAGGCGCCTGGCATGCATCGTTGGCGCGATGCGAAGAGCTATGCCGAGTTAACGACGACCGTGACTCGCTGACAAGAGTGCGCCAATTTCTATTCGACGCACTTGAACGGCCAACCGTTAGAACACTACCTACTTTGGACAGCGTTGCGCAGCATATGCATCTTTCCCCACGGACGGTAATTCGCCGCCTGCGAGCGATGGACGCTACATTTCAGCAAGTCTCCGATGAAGTGTTGATGCTACGTGCCAGGGAGCTCCTGGCTAACCAACAGAACCGCGTCCACGAAGTCGCGG
>JBLFWZ010000355.1:0-3955 GCA_047611905.1 Gammaproteobacteria bacterium
GGAAGCGGAAGCGCGCACGAGCCAGATCCACGGCGCGCTTCAATGACTTGATGTTAGTCCTTGCGAGCGGTCACTCTCACTTCGACCAGGCCGCCTGGGAAAGCGAGCTCGGTAGTTCCGATCGCGGTCCATGCTGGGTAGGGCTCTTTCATGTACTTATCTTTTACCGCCATAAACGTCGCCAGGTGCTTTTGCAAACCGACATGAAACGTTGTCATCTCAGTTATATCAGCGAACGAGACGCCAGCGGCAGCTAGTACTTGCCCTAAACTTTCAAACGCCGAGGTAAATTGGGTGTTTGGATCGTCCGAGCACTTGCCGTCGGCTTCGATTCCAATCACGCCAGAACAACGTACTTGATTACCGTCGATGATCGCCGGCGCAAAATGAAAGTCGTTGTAGAACGCCTTCATCGAATCTGGAACTATTCTTTCGACCATTTCAATGTCTCCCGTAGCTAACATGGATAGGTGATTTGCCTAAGATTTGGCAATCATTGCCTGCTTCATCATAGATCGTGAACCCGCCTTTTCGCGAGTAAAAATATGGCGGATTGATGACGGAACTATGGCATAGCCGTCGAACACGCGGAAGCCTTAATCGGAATTGTATCTCGCGCCGCACGCTGAGCGAAAATATCCAGTACAACTTTGCTCTATTGTGAGTTGCGTCCTCGACTAACGATGAGCGGCGGATCAAAAGCACCGAGCGGCGGCAATTCGCCGATATAGGGCTCAATAGCGACCATGCAGCTGTGCGCGATGGGGCCTTGCGCTAATCGCGAGGTACCTTTGTCTATGGTGAGCACATTGGGGTTTCCGTGTTTGCATAAGTGGCCCTGGCCGTTCGGCTCGGCAGGGTCGAACCACGCCCCAGTACTGAGCTGTACAACCCCAGGGCTAACATCGGGATCGATAAGAACGCCGGCCAAGCAGGCGCCTCGGGCATTAAAGATCCGCACAACGCTGCCCGCGACAATGCCACGTTTCACCGCGTCGTCCGGGTGCATGCTTAGCGGTTCGCGTTGTTGAATTTTACTCGACCGACTATGCGCGCCCTGGTCGAGTTGCGAGTGGAGTTTTGTTTTCGGTTGATTAGAAATCAGATGTAGATCATGGATGCCATCTGAATTTCCTAGCCATTCGATGGGCTCGAACCAGCTGGCGTGACCTGGGCAGTCGGCATAGCCGAACTGAGCGACGGTTTCAGAATATATTTCAATTTTTCCGCTCGGTGTTTTTAACGCATTTTTGATTGGATCTTGACGAAAGTCCGCAAGCATTACCCTGGGTTCTTGAGGTGCATCGTGTTTAAACCAACGTTGCGTACGCAAGGTGTCGAAATCCGGTGGCGCGTGTCCGCGCGCTGTGCTCGCCGCGTGCGCGTGATCGTAAATCCACCGCAACCAATCCTCTTTATCGCGGCCTTCAGTAAATTTTTCCTCGACGTTGAGGTGCCGCGCGATGCCGCGAAAGATGTCGTAGTCGTCACGTGCTTCACCGTGTGGTGGAATCGCTTGCTCCATGAAAATCCAATACGGGTCGCGCGGCGCTAGTGCCAGATCCGTTCGCTCCAACGGGGTGGTACACGGCAACACGATATCGGCGAATTTTGCTTGTGCGTTCCAACACCACTCATGCGTAATAATGGTGGCAGGTCGTCGCCATGCATCCACCATTCGATTCAAATCTTGGTGATGATGGAACGGATTCCCGCCAGCCCAGTAAATGAGTTGAATTTCAGGGTAGGTATAGCGCTTGCCGTTGTAATCAAAGTCGGTGCCGGGGTTAAGCAACATATCGCTTATGCGAGCGACCGGAATAAAGTCTTTGATCGGGTTCGACCCTTGCGGCAAGGCCTTAACAGGAATCGAAGAGACGTTGGCGCCGATGCTATTCACTGCGCTATAGCCGAAACCGATACCACCGCCGGGTAAGCCGATCTGCCCAAGCATGGCGGCCACTGTGATAGCGGCCCAAAAGGGTTGTTCACCGTGGTCTTGACGGGTAAGCGACCAACTGACGGATATCATTGTGCGCGCGGCCGCCATGCGTCGCGCAAGTCGACGAATGGCTTGCGATTCAAGCGCACATATTTGTGCCGCCCAATCGGCGTTTTTGGGAATACCGTCGTCGACGCCGTGCACGTAGCGAGAGAATTTTTCGAATCCAACGCAATAGCGATCGAGAAACGCGACATTGTGCAGTGATTCGTCGATCAGCGTATGGGCGATGCCGAGCAGCAGCGCCGTATCGGTGCTCGGTCGGGGCGCCATCCATTGTGCTTCGGCTTCCACAATCATGTCCGACTTCAATGGACTGATCACGACGAAATCGACACCCGCTGCGCGCGCCGCGGCGACGCTCTCACGCTGACTATGACTGCCGACACCGCCGGCGTTAATTTGGCCGTTCTTTAGCGGAATTCCGCCGAACGCGACGACTAGTTTGGTATGTTCGACAATCGAGGTCCAAGCCGTGATTGTCTCAAGATAGTAGCGAAAGCTGCCGAGAATGTGTGGCACGACGACCTCGGCCGCGGCGAAGCTATAGGTGTTGACGGAACTGGTGTAGCCGCCGATGCAATTCATGAATCGATGCAATTGGCTTTGTGCATGATGGAAGCGACCGGCACTTGCCCACCCATAGGCTCCGGCGAATATTGCCTGATTGCCGAATTGATCCCGAACCCGATTGAGTTCCGTTGCGGCCAGTCGTTCGGCGGTGTCCCACGAGACTTCTACAAAAGCTTCCGTTCCGCGTCCGGCGGTATTGGAACCTGGGCCATTATTCAGCCAGCTCTGGCGTACCATCGGCACGCGAATGCGGCTCGGCGCATCGAGCGAATCGACTATCCCGTGGCCAATGGGTGAGACGTCGCGGTCTTCACTGAAGCCATGGAGTGCGCGCACCGTGCCGTTGTGAGTCTCGACCGCATAGGTGCCCCAGTGGGTGGCGGTTAAGGGTAAATTTTTGCTTTCAGGCATGGCGTTCTCTCGATCGGCTCGAAGCTGATAGGGCTTCGAGTGAGTGTCTTGTGATGGTCAACTCTCGCGGTTTTCGGTGTCGTGATCAAGCAACAATCGGAAGCATCTTGAAAACACCCGCTAGGTAGGTAACAGTATCGTTTCGTTCATCGGTTCATTAGGTTGCATCTCGATTCGGGTGCCACCAAAAACTCACGACTCAGGTAGCAAGACAATATGCGTACAGATTACGAAACAATTACGCTTGAGACCCCTGCGGAGCACGTCTTACTGCTGACCTTGGATCGTCCCAAGCGCGCCAATGCCATGAACACCCAAATGGGGCTCGATCTACGCCAAGTGTTTCTGGATCTCTATGTCGATGCAGAAGATTTTCGCAGTGTGGTTGTGACGGGACGCGGCGAAAAAATATTTTGTGCCGGAGGGGATCTGAAAGACCGAGACGGCATGACGGATCAGCAGTGGCGATCTCAGCATGCGATTTTCGAACAAATGGTACGCGGCATGCGCGAGTGTCCCATCCCCGTAATCGGGGCTATTAACGGCGCCGCATACGGCGGGGGCTGTGAATTCGCGTTGTCCTGCGACTTTCTCTACGCGGCCGAACATGCACGATTCGCGTTAACAGAAATCACCCTCGGCATCATGCCGGGCGCGGGTGGTACGATGAATCTTCCTCACGCCGTCGGTGAGCGACGCGCGCGAGAACTAATTTATACAGGCCTGCCATTCAGCGCGAGTGACGCTTTGCAGTGGGGATTGGTCAATAAAGTATGTGCCGCCGATTCGCTGCTAGGAGAAACGATCGCAACGGCATCGAGAATTAGTATGAGCGCGCCGATTTCAGTTCGTCAGGCGAAGAAATCGATGGCGGTGGCAACTCAAGTGGATCGACATATCGGTTATATGTTTGAGCTCGAAGCTTACAATCGAATGGTGCCAACGGAAGATCGAATCGAGGGCGTGCGG
>JBLFWZ010000356.1:0-3922 GCA_047611905.1 Gammaproteobacteria bacterium
TGTTTGAATCTCTGGTACTGCGCTTCGAGGATAGCTTTGTCTTCGAGGAATGCAGTGTTCACAGATTCAAGTAGCAAGTCGGTCATGCCGGGCGAATCGGTCGCGTCTGTCAGCCCCCAAGAGTAGTAGTAGTCGACCCAGTCTTCGTCTCGCGGTGTCACGGCTTGCGACGTCCAACTGTCAAGTAAGATTTGGCCATTTTCCTTGCCGGCTTTTGCTGTGCCTAAGGACCACACTTGAAAGTTCAGTACGAAATTGCAAGGTAAGGTGAAGTCGATACTAGCGAACACGTCAAACACGGTACCTGGCGGGAACAAGTGCATGGCGAAGGCAGGGACTGGGGAGTCAGGCATCCAAAATGAGCTATTAAATCCCCGCTCCATATCCGTTCGCGTAACTTCCGCGTGCGTCCATGCGTCCGATCCGCCAAGTGTATTTTTGTGTACAAAAGTTAGGTGACTTAGATCCGTCAGGTTTTCGATTTCCAGACGATAATTTGAGTTAACGGAAACTTTGGATGTTTTGATGTTGTAACCCGGCTCGCGAGGCCCAACTGCAAAACAAATGTGTTTTGGATCCGCTTTCGCCGGATCGCCCATCCACACCCACACCCAGCTGTCTTTCTCCACCACCGGGTAGGTGCGTACCCGCGCCTTCGGCGGGATCATCGCTTGTCCGGGGATTTCTTTGCACACACCATCTGGGCCGTAGAGCATGCCGTGATAGCCGCAGCGCAATGAATCACCTTCTTTTGATCCCATGCTCAATGGCGCCTGGCGATGACAACAACGATCTTCGAAAGCGACCATCTCACCGTCTGGCTTGCGATACAGAACAACAGGCTCACCGGCTATGGTGCGCGGAACAATCGCTGTTCGACTTTGACTGAATTCGTAATCCCAGCCTGCACAGTACCAACAGTTTTTCAGAAACATCGCGGCCTCTCCGATTTTGTTAGCATCATGCCACTAGTTTCTGCGGCACAAAGAAGCACTCGATGGTATACAAACTCGTGCGTCAGGTCGAAGGGCGAATCGCTCGAAGAACCAAGCCGAATTTAGCGAGAAGCTCCGTAGCTCCTAGGCTACAATTGCTGTTCTTTGGAGTTTAAGGCTAAATTCATGACCGAACGTGTGCTCCCACCAGGGATTGATGAACCCACTTTTAGACGCGCGTTGGAAGCGTTTGCGAGCGCGATCGGCGAGCAATGGGTTTTTGACGACCCTGATGCCGATTTACCCAGCTACCGCGATCCTTACGCGATTGTCGACGACAACTACTTCATCCCATCGGCCGCAATTGCGCCGGCTAGCGTCGAAGAAGTGCAGGCGTGTCTGCGCATCGCAAACGAATTTAAGATCCCCTTATGGCCGATATCTGGTGGTCGAAACCTTGCTTACGGCGGGCCTGCGCCACGCCTTCCGGGGACGATGACCTTAGATTTGAAACGCATGAATCGAATCATCGAGGTCAATGAAGAATTTGGTTATGCGTTAGTCGAACCGGGTGTCACATTCTTCGATCTTTACGACTACCTACAGAAGAACAATATTAAGTTGTGGTTAGATGTCCCCGATCCCGGTTGGGGAACAGTGATGGGGACGACCTTGGAGCGCGGTGCAGGCTACACGCCTTACGGCGACCATTACATGATGCAATGTGGCATGGAAGTCGTGCTGGCCGATGGTGACGTGGTCCGCACCGGCATGGGCGCATTGCCGGGCAGTACAACCTGGCAATTGTTCAAGCATAATTTCGGACCGCATCTCGACGGTTTGTTTACGCAATCTAATTTCGGCGTGGTTACCAAGATCGGCAAATGGTTAATGCCCGAGCCACCGGGCTACCGACCGTACTTGATCACGTTCGACAACGAAGATGATATCGAGCCCGTAGTTGAGATATTGCGTCCGCTCAAGATCAATATGGTGGTGCAAAACGCGGCGACGATCCGCGATCTCACCTTAGTCGCAGCAATCAACTCGACCCGCTCGCAATATCACGACGGCGATGGCCCATTACCGGAGTCGGCGAAGAAAAAAATCATGGCTGATCACGATATCGGTATGTGGAATTTTTACGGCGCGTTGTACGGTCCACCATCAATCATGGATGCGCATTGGGAGATCATTAAAGGATCGTTTTCGCAAGTGCCGGGCGCACGGTTTTTCTTTCCGGAAGATCGTCCGAAAGAAAACGATGTGTTGCACCACCGTGGCCGTACCATGGCAGGTATCCCAACGTTAACTGAGTTTGGCTTTGTTAACTGGGTAGGCGGCGGCGGGCATATTGATTTCTCGCCAATTTCTCCAACCACCGGTAGGGATGCGCTCAAGCAATACAAGATGGTGAAAAATCAAGCGAACCGTAAAGGCTTTGATTATATGGGCGTATTCATCATTGGCTGGCGAGAAATGCATCACGTGTTTACCTTGGTCTTTGATCGTAGCAGCGCGGAAGTGAAGAAGAATGCCCATGAATTATTCGAGACACTAGTTGAGGAAGCCGCTGCAGAAGGTTACGGAGAATACCGCACGCATCTTGAGTTTATGGATCAGATCGCGGCAACCTATAACTGGAACGA
Source organism: Gammaproteobacteria bacterium (assembly GCA_047611905.1). GTDB lineage: Bacteria > Pseudomonadota > Gammaproteobacteria > UBA11873. The sequence continues at coordinate 2,585 of JBLFWZ010000356.1, forward strand.
TAATGCGTTGATGCGTCTGAATGAAAGACTTAAAGACGCGCTCGATCCCAACGGAATACTCGCACCTGGGAAGCAAGGCATTTGGCCGAAGCAGTTGCGGGAGAAAAAACCATGAATACGCGAACTGTTCTTTTTTTTGCGCTAATCCTTTGCGCATACAACAGTTGGGCCGACTCCGCTCAGGGTGAAGCCGTTTATAAGCAGCAATGCACCCATTGCCACGGTACGCAGGCGGCCGCGCCAGGACGACTGAAGCTCGAATGGAGTCGAGGTATCGAAAACTCTGTGTTAAGCGAACGCCGCGATCTTAATGCGGATTCCATAGGTCGAATCGTTCGTCGCGGACAAGCTGAGATGCCTTCATTTCGAAAAACAGAAATTAGTGACGTCGAACTAGATGCGCTAATTGGTTACCTCAACCGTCATTCGGCGAGGTTGGACGCACCATGACCATCAATCGGCGAACGTTCTTGGCTTACAGCTCGGCGAGCTTGGCCGCGATGCCGCTACACACGGTTCGGGCCGGCACAATGCCGGGGTATACGGTTGTCGTCGACGAAGGCGTTCCAGAAAGCATGCTGTTTGCCGATGGGTTTTCACGCTGTAGGAAAGTCTTCTCTGATCTGGCGGCGCCGCGCAAAGTCCACGACACTATTACTAGCGCTTTGTCGATTAATTCTCTGGTATTTGGTTGCACTCAAGAGTCGACAACATTTGTTCTAGCCGAACTGCTGCGCGGCAGTGCTCTTTCACTCCAAGTGCTAGGACGACATCGCCAACATAACGCGAGAACGCTAGATCACCAAATTAGAAGTCTTTCGGATGTGCGTTGGGCGAGCGTTCTAGCGCGCGAAGATTGGCCCCGACGAATGGGTGAGATATTTGGTGATATCCCAGCAACTGGAATAACTCAGTTTGAGACTATTCGCGCGAACACGCCGAAGCTACTTGGCAGTCCGGGCTATGTATCGAGTTGGCAGATTGTAGGTGGGTGAGTAAGGCACCAGAAATCATTATCGTCGGTCGCGGCATCGCGGAGCTCACGCTCGCGTTGGCACTGTTCGAGGTTGGCATTCGCGCGCGGGTATTTGAGTCGGCGAGTGAGTCACGTGAGCTCGGCGTTGGCATCAACGTGTTACCCCATGCGACGAAAGAGTTCGAGCGACTCGGCATTCTCAACCGCCTAACTAATAGTGGTCTCGAGCTCGAACGTTACATATGGTTTAACCGCTTTGGGCAGGAAATTTTCAGTGAGGCGCGCGGTTTGCGTGCAGGTTATGAATGGCCACAGGTAGCCATCCACCGGGGGATATTTCATCGCATCTTATTCGACACAGT
>JBLFWZ010000357.1:0-3894 GCA_047611905.1 Gammaproteobacteria bacterium
GAGATTGTTCCGCGATCTCTCCGAACGTAGCACCGGCCAGGCGCTCGTTGCGTAACTCGCTCGATAATTCCGCAGCTTGACGCTCGGCAACGGTAACGGAGATTAATTTTTCGCGACCTTCTCGAAAAACTTTGAGCTTCACCGTGTCGCCAATCCGCTTCAAGCCGACTTGATTACGCAAATCAGAGGCATTGCCAACAGCTTTATCGTTAACCGCTGTGACGACGTCGCCGGGTAGCAAGCCGGCTTTATCGGCGGGCGACCCTTCAAGAATATTGACCAAAACGGCGCCTTTGCGCGTTTTTAATCCGAATGCTGCCGCAAGATCAGGATCAAGATCTTGCAACTGCGCACCGACGAATCCACGCCTAACTTCGCCAAAATCGACTAGTTGATCGGTGATTTGCCGCACCATATTAGTGGGGATAGCAAACCCGATCCCGATGTTACCCCCCGATTGAGAGTAAATTGCGGTGTTGATGCCGACCAATTCGCCACGCAAGTTAACCAGTGCACCGCCGGAATTGCCCGGATTAATTGAAGCATCCGTCTGGATCAGATCCTCGTAGCCAGTAATGCCGAGCCCGCTACGTGCCAACGCGCTGATGATTCCCGAAGTTACTGTCTGGCCGAGACCGAAAGGGTTGCCGATGGCGACCACGTAATCCCCGACCCTAAGGCGGTCCGAATCTGCCAACGGCACCGCCGTTAGGCGCTCCGCCGAAATCTTCACGACCGCGACGTCCGTATCAGGATCTGAACCGACGAGTTGTGCCTTTAAGTTTCGCCCGTCACGAAGTTTGACGGTAATTTGATCAGCATTCGCAATGACATGGTTGTTTGTAACCACTAGCCCGCGCGCTGCGTCAATGATGACGCCGGATCCTAAACTTTGGGTCTTACGTTGCTTGCGCTGCGTGGGTGCATTAAAAAATCGTCGAAAGAACGGATCGTTAAGCAACGGGTTGCTGCGAATTTCGACGTGGCCCTGCGTAGCGATATTGACGACGGCCGGGGTAACGTTCTCGAGCATCGGCGCTAAACTCGGCATCTTGGCACCGGGACTCGATTGAGGGAGCTCTGCTTCAGCACCAACCAGCACAACCCCTAGGACCGTGACGCTCGCCGCGCGGATTAGAAGACGCTTAGTCATCCGCCAAGGTTCTGCCGGATTCGGATTGCTCAATCGTCCGTTACGCGGTATTGCCATTCGTTACATTTCCTTGTGGCCGCAGTTCGCGGCAAATTTTGAGATAGTGAGGGCCCTTGGCCAGACGGCGATTCTAGTCGCGGATGAAAAATTGGCACGGCTCGTTGAAAAAGCAACATGCGGCGCGTCGGAATCAAGAATTAATCATCAAATCCAATAGCTTGATTTAGTCATAAGTTTTGCGTGAATCTTCATTAAGTACTTAACGGGCCCAGGCAGCCGCTGTGCGCCCGAGCGCACCGCGTTGTCGGCATGTCGCGCTTCGTCGGCGAGCATCGTGGTCAAAATCGCTCGGCTGCGTAGATCTTCGGGGCATAGTTTCGCCAGATGCCCGTCGAGGTGATGACACACTTGTCGTTCCGTTTCTTCGACAAATCCCAAACTGACACCGTCGCCAAAGAGTCCGGCGGTCACGCCGATAGCTAACGAGCCCGTCATCCACAAGGGGTTCAGTAAACTCGGCCGCGCCTTGAGTTCATCGAGTCTCTCAGCACACCAATGTAAATGCTCGCGCTCTTCTAGGGCCGCCTTTTGGAGAGATTCCTGAAGTTCAGGACTTCGGGCGGTGATTGATTGGCCGACATAGAGCGCCTGCGCGCACACTTCGCCGCTATGATTCACGCGAATTAAAGCGGCCGAATGACGCATTTGCTTGGTGTTCAAGTGCGGATCGGGACAAGTCGCTACGGGGGAGGCCTTTGAGGATCCGGTTTCGACGGGTAAAACGACCCGCAGAATCCGATCAAGACGCCCGATCAAGCGATCGGCTAGGGTCTTTTGATTGGGCTGAGCCAATCTGCGGCTATCTAACAACATTCGGTAATTTTTCAGTGTGAATCAAGTGCCTATGTGCCAAATCGACGTTGACACAGGTCCGGGCTGTCCGTACTATTGCGCCTCTTTTTCAGCCACTCTTATCAGCATGACTACCTATACCCCTTCTGCGAAAACAATCAAACGAGATTGGTTCGTCGTCGACGCCACAGACAAAATTCTGGGTCGACTTGCGTCCGAGATTGCAATCCGCCTGCGCGGCAAGCACAAGCCCGAGTATACGCCCAATCTAGATACTGGCGATTACATTATCGTGGTTAATGCCGAGAAAATTCGCGTGACCGGCAAGAAGGCAACGGACAAAATTTATTACCGCCATTCGGGTTACCCCGGGGGCCTGAAACAAATTAGTTTTGACAAGCTGATGGTGAAGGCTCCGACGGACGCGATCACTAAAGCAGTGAAAGGCATGCTGCCTCGCGGACCCCTCGGTCGACAGATGTTCCGCAAATTAAAAGTCTATGCCGGACCGGAACACACACACGCACCTCAACAACCGCAAGCTCTGGATATCTAGCTTAATGGCAACAGAAACAATCAATACTATTGGCCGACGTAAGAGTTCCGCAGCGCGCGTATTTGTAAAACGTGGCACTGGCAATATCGTCATCAACGGCCGCCCGCTCGACATCTATTTCGGACGCGAAACCGCGCGAATGGTCGTTCGTCAGCCGCTCGTCAAGGTCGACATGGATACCGATTTCGACATTATGGCAACCGTGAAAGGCGGCGGTATCTCCGGGCAAGCTGGTGCGATTCGCCACGCCATTACTCGCGCCCTAATTAGTTATGACGAAACACTGCGCCGTCCATTGCGGATCGCAGGATTCGTAACACGCGATTCACGCGAAGTCGAACGCAAGAAAGTCGGTCTTCACAAAGCCAGAAAACGACCGCAATTCAGTAAACGCTAATAACTAGACTGGTTAATGGCCTTGAAGGTCGTAACCCACTGAGCCGGATAAAGCTCAGCCCTCACCAAGTCGTCGACAAAGTACATGGAGGTACTTTATGCGATCGCTCAATGACATACATGCGTGGAGCCGCGCCTGCGACCTCGCGATAGGCACCCTGAAACTATTCACTTACTCCAGCGACCACCGGTTCTGCGAACTGACCTGTCGCTCAGCACTCACTATTCCGGCTAAAATCGCCGCCGGGTACGAAAGCGATTCGCCGGATTCCTACCGCCAATTTCTTGTTGTCGCGAATGGGAACTGCGCTGAACTGCGAACGCAATTACACATTGCCCAAGAACTCGGCATTATCGACCGCGACCGCTCCATCGGGTTGATCAACGAATCGTTGGAGGTATCCGCGCTATTGCGCGGCCTAATTGCCTGGTGCGGCGAACATAGACACGATGAGAGGTGACGACTCTTCCTGCGGTCGATATTCGTATTTGCTATGAACTCAAGAGACGCCCGACACTGAATAGGCAATCGTTCGTTCGTGAGTCAGCGATTTGGACGACCGAAGGTCGCCCCGTAGGGGTGACCAGACGGCACTTCATTTGCGAATCCATCCCTCGACTTGTACTCAATTCGCAGCGCCGTGACCAACACGGATATAATGCGGTTTCACGCTCCAGATGGGGGATCGTCTAGTGGTAGGACTGCGGCCTTAAGACTCCGCCAGCGGGGGTTCGACCAGCTTCCGAAGGAAGATGGGACGACCAAAGGTCGCCCCGTAGGGGTGAGCAAACGACTCTTCGTTTGCGAATCCATCCCTCGACTTGTACTCAATTCGCGGCGCCGTGACCAACACGGATATAATGCGGTTTCACGCTCCAGATGGGGGATCGTCTAGTGGTAGGACTGCGGCCTTAAGACTCCGCCAGCGGGGGTTCG
>JBLFWZ010000358.1:0-3888 GCA_047611905.1 Gammaproteobacteria bacterium
CGGATGTCGGACCTTGGCGCACGCCCACGAAATTGTCGCAGTGGAAAGAGGTCAAGCCATCGGAACATCTGTACTACTTCAATCTAAGCACACTACAAAAGCTATTCGAAATGCACCATTTTCGAATAGCTTATCGACGACCGATGTTCAATCCGGCGCTAGACATATATTTTCGGAAATCGGCTTGAGTCTCGACGTTATCCTCAAGCTGAGACGGTAATGTCAGCGAGCACTGGATCACTATCCACTGCAACTTCGTTATCAATTAGTCGCCCGCAACCCGGACAGAAAAACTGACGGAACGTGACCAAATCGTCAATGAAACGCTCAGGCGCGCCGATCAACGGGTTAGAATCTGACACCGGATGATCCTCACGTATGCATCCGTCTTTATAATTATTTCCTGCAAGGCCGAGCTCAGTTGAGCAAGTAGCGCAGGTCCAATAGTGATCATCTCCATCAGCTAAAACGTTGAGTCCGCTACCGGCTTCGAAGACTAAAGTGCCGCTGCGTACCACGCACGGCATAGCATTGTTCGTGACACGTGCGGCGCGGATTTTTTCGCGCCGCGCGCTTGTTGCAGCGACGTCTACTTGGCCTCGCGCATTCAGCACCGCGCCATAGACTTCTATTGCCGTTGCTTCGGTAACGGAATAATCTTCCAGGTCTTTGTTGATATCTTCGGGCGCGCGGTCCATGGGATCGCCAAAGCCACCACCGCCCGTCCATCGAACGGCATAGACATCACTCGCATGTTGCTGAAAATTCTCTTCACGCAATTGCAGGGTCACAGCATCGCCCCGTACTTGGTTCGTATCGTCTGGCATGTCCGAAGAATCCATCCGTTGTTGGATGTCGCTATTGCGGATAAACGTATAAGCATTTGTCGTCGATGGGTAACCGCCCATCAGGCCGGAAGACGTCGGTGTGGCGTTCCCGGACGATAAGGTATCTTGAGTAATTACATCCGTATTGTGGGGAATGAAGCAGCTTTCGGCCGACAGACCGCCACGGTATTGTCCTGCACCACCGGAGTCCGGCAGCTCTTTGCGATAGAGAAAGAGCACCGGGAAACTTTGCTCTGTATGTTCGATATTCGGCAACTGGCAAATTGGGGTCCGCGATTGTCCTCCCGTGTTAATGCCGTCGGCCATCGAAAACGCACCAATGGCACCGCCGATCGGATCAATCAATAAATACCCGTAGCGTTCTCCCCACTGATCCGTGCCACGAAATAATGTTGCTGGCCACTGGCTGGTGCCGCCGATGCACATAATGTCCTTGCGCATGGTTGGGTCGGGGTAGATCAATTTCGAGAGGACGTTATAAGCGGGGTATAAGGAAATCTCCATCGACTGGATCGGCGCGGTTGAAACTGATGCGGGGAAATTTGCACAATTGAATGTCCCAGGTGTTGGATCAAACTCAATATGACGCAGTGCGCCGCCGCAGGCGAAGTATTGGTCCCAACACAGAAGCTCGTTCACGGCGACCATGATCGAGCCACGCCAACCTGAATAAGTCGCATTCATGGCGCCATCTTGATCGGCCGTTCCGTCGTTAGTAAATATTAATTTCGTGCCTTCTTTGCGCAATCCAATCATCACGCGATGTGTGCGGCGATCACCCGGGCGGCAGGCCTCAACGTAAGTGCGGTCTTGCCAGAAACCGTCCGGCAATTGCGACATTTTTTCGAGATAAGATTTCTCTGAGTTATCGATTACCCGTTTCATTACGCCTTTAACCGTTGTTGCGCCGTAACGCTTGATCAAGTCGAGAACTCTTTCGCGCGCGGTGGTGTTGCCGGCCATTTGCGCACGAAAATCGAGTGCGACTAAATCGGGTTTGCGTGACGAACGCAAATACACCGCCTCAATATCTCTCCGAATTTCGTAATTTTCGATTATTTTAAGCGGCGGTAAGAGGATCCCTTCATCGTAAACCGACTCGGCCGATGGACAAAAACTACCTGGGGTGATGCCACCGATATCATATTGGTGAAGGCAGTTCGTAACCCAGCAAAATAGTTCGCCTTCCCAAAACACCGGGCACAACAACATTACGTCCTGTTGATGAGCGGCGCCTACCCACGGATCGTTGGCGATGAACATATCGCCTTCGTTAATACCGGGATTGTCGCTACGAAACTCTAAAGTCCACTTAACCTGTGTATCGGTCACGCCGGACATGTACTGCATGTAAGGGCCGAAGTAGACGAATTCTGCATCTTCGGTGAGGATCGACGGATTGAGATCGAGCGCGTACATGGCGACAGGCGATCCAGAAATTCGCTGAATAGTGGCGCCGTGCTCCTCGTTAATCTGCCACAGATTGTGCCTGACTACTTCGTAAGTCACCGGATCAATCTCGCTATCCCAAGTTTTATGTAGCTTGAGCTTTTCTGAGATTGTAAGAATTTTTGGCGGCACGTACGGTTGATCAACGCCGTTGAAATCAACGTCAGTCATTTCACTAATTCTTGGCATATCGGTGTTCCTTGAGTTTACTTAGAGCGAGTCGGGGTCATGCGCTATTCGGATTAATGACGAAATTACCTAACGCATCGATGCTCACGGACTGCTGCGGATGGATGACCATGGAAGTTGTTGCCGTTTCTATCACGCACGGCCCATCGAGTGAATTTCCTGGGACGAGTTTATAACCATCATAGATTGGGGTGCTTTCTAGTTTCTTCTTTTCTGCCCAGTAAATGTCGCGCGACCCACTGCGGGCCGCTTTATCAATGACTGGTGTCAGCGTTGTTGCCTCCACTAATTGCGGTTTTTGTGACCCGGCGCTCGCCCGACAGCGGAATGTGACGATTTCCAGACGTGCGCCGGGCAGCGCTGCGCCTCGTCCGTAGAGCCGCTCGTAACGTGCGACGAAGCGATCACGCAAACCATCAATGTCCTCATTCGATAGCGTTGGCGCGTCCAGATCTACTTCGACTTCGTTTATCTGACCTCGATGGCGCATGTCGATTGATAACGCGAATCGGTGTCGAGTTGGGTCGACCCCGTCGGCAATGAGTTCTTTGCGTCCGCGTTCTTGCAACTCCGACAAAAGGCTGTTGAGTTTGTCGATATCAAACGGCGACGACATAATATTTACTTGTTCGCTCACGTGCAGTATGTCCGCCGACGCAGCACCAAAGGCACACCACACTGCTGCAGTATCGCCTTGCGGCACGATAACTTTTTGTACGCCCAGTTCGCGCGCCGCTACACCCATATGTACCGGACCGGCGCCACCAAATGCGAACACCACAAATTCGCGGGGATCGAGTCCTTTTTGCACCGTCACTTTTCGAATTAAATCGGCCATCTGGAATTCCGCGATCTGGGCGACTCCGCTTGCCAGCTCCAGCAACTCCATGCCGAGTTCATCAGCAATCACTTGCAAGGCTTTCGCCGCGGCGTCGCGATCGAGTTGCATCGTACCGCCCGCAAAATTTTCCGCATCGAGGTAGCCTAGTACTAGATCGGCGTCGGTGGTCGTGGGCACCGTGCCGCCTCGCCCGTAACAAACTGGACCTGGAGCGGCCCCTGCGCTGTCCGGTCCCACTCTTAAGGCTTTCGTGGTTTTGTCGATCCAGACTTTACTGCCGCCGCCCGTACCAAGGGTTTGGACGTCTACTTTGGGTAGAAAATATTCGTATTGATGGACGATACTGCGATATGAGACAACGGGGCGACCTTCATAAATAACGCCAACGTCAAACGAAGTACCACCCAGATCGGTTGTGATGACATTTGGGAATCCCATTAACTCACCCAAATACACCGACCCCGTGACGCCGCTGACTGGCCCCGAATCTAGTGTCAGTAGTGGCGCTTCGCTAGCTTTACTGACGGATATCGTGCCGCCCGCACATTGGGTTATTTGCAA
>JBLFWZ010000359.1:0-3853 GCA_047611905.1 Gammaproteobacteria bacterium
GGCACTAAGTTAAGGAGCTTCACCGTATGTTTTCAATCGCTTAGCCCTTGTCTCACGTGAGCCGTGACGGGGTGAGAAAGCTTAACTTAGTGCCATTCGAATCTGTCCCCTATAGTTCTTGGAACAGGCCGAGCGATCCGTGAACAGAGAAGACCTTGGAAAACTCGAATTTCCTTCGAATCGAGCCTTGTTGGGTTCGAGTTCATCGTCGTTGACCTGTGTCGAGTAGGGGGTGCGGACGAGGGGCTCCTATACGAACGAGGGTGCGACGACGCACGACTGCGTTATGGATGGTAGGCGAGCGCTTCTGGGTGTACTTGCATCAAGGCGGGAGCCGTGTGATTGTCGTTCGCTGAATCAGACGTCCACCATAAGGAGAAAACCCATGGATCAGCTCGCCAAAAACGCTCGCGCCGTCGGCATGAACCCCAACCGATTGGAACGCATCCGGCCCGTACTGCAGCGCTACGTAGACGAGCGTGGCTACGGCGGTTTCGTCACACGGGTGGTTCGAGGTGGGCAGCTAGTGCATGCCGATCAGATCGGCTGGCAAGATCGAGAAGCCGATGTGGCGATGAGCGACGACTCCATCTTCCGCATTTACTCCATGACTAAACCTATCATTTACAGCGCACTGATGACGCTCTACGAAGAGGGCCGATTCCAGCTCGTCGACCCGGTCTCTAAATTTATCCCGGCGTTCGGTGCGACGAAGGTGATGGATGCGGACGGCCGCTTGGTCGATCAGAACCCGCTGCGGCCGATGCAGGTACGCGACTTGATGACCCACACGAGCGGGTTGAGTTATGACTTCTTGGAGGATTTCCCGGTTGCCGAGCAATACCGACAGGCCAAGCTGATGAACGACCCGACGCGGACGCTCGAAACATTGATCGACGATCTCGCGAAGATGCCGCTCGCCTTCCACCCTGGTACGAAGTGGCACTATAGCCTGGGTACCGACGTCGCCGCTCGCCTTATCGAAGTGCTCTCCGGACGCTCCGTCGGCGACTTCTTGGCCGAGCGCGTGTTTGTGCCACTCGGGATGAACGACACCGCTTTTGGCGTACCCAAGGAGAAGCGAAGCCGTCTCGCGGCGATGTACGGTCACCCCGATCTGATGGCCGAAGCTACGACGATTGGACAGCTCTTCGGGCACTTTGTCGCAGGCAATCGCGCGCGTCGTGAAGTCGCCGGTACTTACCCCGTCGACGCCCCGGACGTTTTTCAGCGCGGCGGTGTCGGGCTCTTCTCCACCGCAAACGACTACGTCGCGTTCGCACGGATGCTGCTCGACGGCAAGGCACAAGACGGCGCAAGGATCCTCGGCCGCAAGACGCTCGAGCTGATGCATACAAACCATCTTGCACCCAACCTCCTGCCGTTCGAACTCGCAAGCGCGCCCGTCCCTGGCTGGGGCTTTGGCCTCGGCTCGCGTGTTGCGATGGAACTAGGCCAGATGGGGGTCGCCGGTACCGTCGGCGAGTTCGGCTGGGCGGGGGCTGCCAAGACGTATTACTGGGTAGATCCGCGCGAAGATCTGGTGGCCGTGCTGATGACCCAATTCATGGTTGGATTCGACCTACCAGAAAACGATTTTCGCGGACTTGTCTACCAGGCCATCGACGACTAACACAGACTATTTTCCGATGGGAGGCGCGCATCGTGGCAGTATCTGTGTCGTGGCTGTAGCTTGCACGAACCAAAGCGGCAGGTTTATTTGCGGTGTTTTATTTCCATTCAAATAAATCTGTCCCCTTTGGTTCAGTGCCGCATTTAGTCTTTAGGTCTGCGGATCAGCAACGCTTTCAAGTGCGCACAAGGATCCGCTTGCCACTGCGTCAACCATTTCAGAAAGCTTGCGCCATCCATTGGTCGCGCAATGAAATATCCTTGCGCGAGATCGCTGCCCGCGTCCCTTATGCACTGCCAATCCTCGACGTTCTCAACGCCCTCAGCAACCGAGCTAAGCCCCAACTTGTGTGCAATTGAGTTGCCTGACTCGAGGACTGCACGCAAGCGCGGATCTTTTGACGCACCGTCGACAAATCCACGATCGATTTTCAGCTCCGTGTAAGGCACCCGCTCCAGTTGCTGCAACGACGAGTAGCCTGTACCGAAATCATCAATCGAAAGGCCGAACCCTTTCATGCGCAAGCGCACAAGCGTTTCCATAGAATACGCAATGTTCGTCATCGCCAGCGATTCTGTGATTTCCAGGATGAGATCCTCAGGCACCAATCCGATTGCTTTGACTGCGTCAGATATCCGGTCGGACAGGCGGGTATCTTCGAGCGAGGACATGGATAGATTGACACTGACGGAAAGGCCCCAGCCTTGCATTCGCCAGTGCTTGCACCACTGAACTGCCTGATTGATAACGGCCCAAGTCAGTCTGTCCATCAATCCGTAGCGTTCCAATTCGTCGATGAACATGCTGGGTGGCAATATGCCAAGCTCGGGGTTTCGCCACCTTGCGAGTGCTTCACAACCGCTCACGTCACCGCTTTTAATATTTACCTTTGGTTGAAAAAACGGTTCGAATTGGCCTTTATCCAGGCCTGCAAGTAGGTCTTCTTTGGAAAACTTCGTGGTTTGTTTCAACGGCTTGAGCTTAGCAAGGTCTTTGTGCTTGGTAAGCGCGTCAGAAAGCATCGACATCGTCGGCGGTTTTTGTAGCGCCCCAACGAGCATCAGGCCGTACTCCTTCGCAATTAGCGTTGCTCCACGCAAAATTGATTCGGACTTGCCGCTCAGTAGCAGTAGGGACTTTGCCAAGCCTTGCTCAGAGGCGATGCGCATGAACTCAATGCCGTCTAAATCCGGCATCTCGATGTCGCAAATGACGAGGTCGAGAGGATTGTCTCGACCTTTTTCCACCTGTAAGACGTCTAGGGCCTGAATGCCGTCGACGGCCTGCCAAATTATATCGATGCCGAGTTTACGCAGCATCATGACAATGACCGATCGCGTAGTAGAATCGTCGTCCACAACCAGTACGCTAGTAGCTCTAATATCAAGAGGTTTCGTCAAAATGCTTTCGATATCCAAAGCTGACGAAATGTCCGCAGAATGCGCTGGTGTCGTTAATTCCATACAGGTTCCCCAAGATCAGTACGATATAATGTGCAATTACTGCGCCAATTGCGGAATATTGACAATATTAAATAAAAGCAAAGATTTAATTAATTTTTCTGGTCTCGGAGATATTTCCAAAACGCGATTAATTGCATTTTGCATTGCGGAATACAACTGTCGCTAGATTGACGGGACGAACCAAAGCTTGAGGGTTTTGAGACGCTCAGCGATAGGCTGATGTTTAGTCCCGATGGTGAGTCCCTCCACACCGGGGCATAGCGCATATTTGAAGTCGGGGCGCGGTGCCTCCATGGGGTTCCACACTTTGTGCGCGTTCGATAGGCTTAATCGATTCGCGCACGGTCGCAGAGACTGCCGCTCATTGTTTCCTCTATGCTGTTGTCGTGCAGAATAGCTCTGCCAGTAAAAGTTCGAAGGTCAAATCACAATCGCCTCATTGGACTTGGAAATGAGATTGTATTTTCCGTGGCTTGTGCAACAGGCGAGCATGCTCGCGCCGCACTTGAGTTTGCGTGCGATGCAGTTCAGTCGCGGTTATTTTACTATCCTCGATACCGGAGAAGCAGATTTCATCATCATCTCGCGCGATAGTGACAGCGGCCGCTATCGGCGACGCCTATTGTATGCAAACTCGCACGTGTCCGTAGTAGGCGCCGCGCTCGCGCAAAAATTCGCTAGCGACCTTTCGTTGGAAAATTTCGCCAATTCCGATCATGGATTGGTAACTGTAGAAGGGTTGGGCGAAGGCTTCGTG
>JBLFWZ010000360.1:0-3845 GCA_047611905.1 Gammaproteobacteria bacterium
CGGTGATGGCCGCTTCTGTTAACTGCTTAATCAACGGCATTAAAATACCGTCTTTACCGGTTAAGTCCTTTCCTGCTTGTAGGTCTTCTAGCGCTTTGTCGAAGTCAAATGTGTGGGACATGAGTCACTCCATAATAGTTATCTGTAATTATTAATGAAATGACACAGAACTTTGAACACTACCTCGACCGGGTTCCCGGGACGGTTCCCCCACATCGATGCTGCCGAAAGACACAGTCAGTCCTTCTTCAATTGGTACAACTTCGAGCGCAAGCACTCTGGTATCGCGATGTTGACGCCGCACGCCGTTCATTACAGTCTTGCCGGCGGCATCCGGGCAAGACGCCAGCATGCCCTAAACCAAGCGTTTGCGGCCCATCCCGAGCGCTTCAAATATGCCGAACCCACGGTCACGCCACTGCCGACGGCCGTATGGATCATATCCGCCAGTTCAAACCAAACAGGAGAGCCGCTGCCAATCAGAATAGACATTCAACTTCGAAACCTTGTGTCCTACTTTCATTGACAGGTTCCGAAGTCGCTCGCGAATTCAGTTCCTCAAAATATAGCGGCACTCGAGTCATAGCTTGGTTTAGCAACTCGTATTGTGCGGGCATAACCGCTTCAATGGCCGTCGCCGATTGAATATAGAGTCTGGGTACTAACTCGTCTCCACAATGAACTACTATTTCCCGTGCAGTATCGACCGTCGTTTCCAGGTGAAATTGCAATCCTATGACCTGCCGATTTAATTGGAACGCTTGGTTAGGGCATGCACGACTTGTGGCAATCCGTATCGCCCCTTGAGGTAGATCAAACGTATCCCCGTGCCAATGAAAAACATCAAGGGTTTGTGGAAACTCAAAGCCGCCTTCAGGATTGTTTGAAGTTCCATTAATGGGAAACCACCCGATCTCTTTGTATCGATTCGGATATATCTTGGAGCCCAAAACGCTTGCGATCAATTGCGCACCGAGGCAAATTCCTAAAACGAGTTTTCGTGCAGCAATAACTTCTTTAATGAACGCTTTCTCACGTTCAAGCCAGGGATAGATAGGGGTATCGCCGACACCCATCGGGCCACCTAAGATGATTAGTAAATCAAAACTATCTAGATCTGGAAAACTCGGCGATTCGTATAGCTTTGTCTTGGTTAACGTGTGCCCTGCCGTCGCCAACCATGGCTCGATGGAACCGAGGCCTTCGAAAGCGGCGTGTTGAAAACAATGTACTCGCATTGAGGTGTCTTAAGAAAGAAAAAATAAATTATGGAAGCGTGCTAAGCCACAGGGATGCCGATTCGAACGGGCAACGAGTCCCAAAAGCAGTTCTTTATTTCTGTACTTAATCGGCGATCGTGTGATTGTCTAAAATAACGACTAACGCGCCGATGCATCGGCTAGGCTCCATTTTCGTTTGCAGAAAGGCGCTGATGGACATTCGATGCCGCTGCAATCGATTACTCGTAACGGGTTTTCGATCCGCCACAGTGCATCGCAGTCGCGAAGCAGAACGTCGCAAGGACCGCAGCAAAACCTGCAACCGCGCCCCCCGATTGACGCCGCTCGCCAAGTAAATAGTGCAACGGCAATCTTTCACGAGCGTTACCTTGCGACCGCCAGGCACGCGCGGCCCTTGGATCTCTTACCTGAACCAGAGCAAGGGTCCGATCGATTTGGCCTTGGATCCTCTAGGCTTCGTGGCGTCCTACAATCGAAATGCTGGAGACGTTTTGGTATGGGAATCCACCGAGATTATGAGTTAAACCTAAGCGGGGATCCTTTAGTTGTCGTGCACCTGCCCGCCCTTGGAACTGTAGATACATTTCGTACAGCATCCGCAATCCAGAAGCTCCGATTGGATGACCAAAGCATTTTAAACCGCCGTCTATTTGGCAAGGGAATTCGCCCTCGGCATCGAAAACGCCGTCTAGGACGTCTGTCACCGCCCGACCATTATCGGATAAGCCGAGGTCTTCCATGGTCACGAGTTCAGTGATCGAGAAGCAGTCGTGCACCTCGGTCATGCTAATTTCGTCGCGCGGATTTTTAATTCCTGCTTCGGCGTAAGCACGCTTTACCGCGTGACGCGTCGTGGCAATATAGGAGCCATCCCAATCGTTAAAACCGCTTTCGTTTCCGTTGGACACGCAGAGCTGTATCGCCTTAACGCTAACTAGGTCGTGTTTGCCGAGACTGCGTGCAATTTCTGGCGTTGTAACGATCGCGCATGCCGCACCATCGCTAACACCACAACAGTCGAACAAACCAATGGGTTCGGCAATCATCGGCGCGCGCATCGCTTGGTCTTCAGTAATTGAACGTTGTAAATGGGCTTTCGTGTTCTTCGCCCCATTGGCGTGGCTCTTCACCGAGATATGCGCCATCGCGCGCTTTAGGTCTTCTTTGTTCGTCGAGTACTTCGCCGCGTACCCGGCAGCCAATTGTGCAAAAGCACCAGGTGCTGAGACGTTGGGGAAAAATAAATCGTTGGTCACACCACGCGAGCGTTGTGGCAGTCCGCCATAGCCCATGTCTTTCAATTTTTCGACGCCTAAGGCCAGCGCGAAATCGCATGCGCCGGAAGCCACGGCGTAGGTTGCTGCGCGGAAAGCTTCGGTACCGCTGGCGCAGTAATTCTCAATTTTCGTCACTGGAATATTCGGTAAGCGCAGCGCAGCGCTGAGCGGGATCGCCCCGGGTCCGACGTTGAACGTATCGATTGCCGTCGCTTGCCAGGCCGCTTCAATCTGGCTTTTTTCGATGCCAGCGTCGGCGATGCATTCTTCGAATGCCTCGGCCATCAGGTCCGCAGGTTCGCAGTCCCAACGTTCGCCGAATTTACTGCAGCCCATTCCAAGGATAGCGACTTTGTCTTTGATTCCACTTGCCATAGTAGTTCTCGCTCTGTAATGCTTATTGAACTTGGATAGCTTTCCAAAAATATTTTCGAAATCCGCGTTGGCTATCGATTTGTTTGATCCGGAAATGTAAATCCACTTCGACCCCGGTCTCGAATCGTTCAGGGTCGACTTCCGTAATGTCCATCATTAGCCGGCCGCCACCTTCAAATACCACCATACCGAAGTATGCGGGCGGATTGAAGTCGAAGGTTAGTTCGTCGGCTGTCCAGGTCGCGATATGCCCAACCGCACCGGACATTGGATATTCCGATTGAGTTTCGCTCGCGCCACATTCCGGATTCACGCAGTAGCGGTGTTTCGGTATTTGGACGGTACCGCAGGCGCTGCATTTGCCACCTTTAAAGCCCGTCGTAAACGCTTTGTTGCGGTACATCGCGGTTAAATACGACTGCTTATCAACTTCGGCTCGTTTACCAAGACCTTTCTCGAGCAGGTTATTAAACGATTGAAATTTATTGTAATTCTCTTCGGCCAGGCCTCTGGCCAAATGCCCCGAGACGCCGTATTTCGGTCGCCTACTTTGGATGGCGTCCGTCGCTCTAAACAACAATGCATCGCAGCCTTGGCCGAACCCCACTACGAGGATTAGATCGCCAGGCGCGGCTTGTTCGAGGCGATGGGCGAGCAGCAGCAGCGGATGAGCAGCCCCGGTAATACCCACCGTATTGAGTAAATTATCGGCCACCGCATCACCGTTCAGGCCGAGCGCTTTGCCGAGCATGTCGGGAACGCGACCTTGATCCGTTGCGAGTATGAAATGCGCAATGTCACTGGCTTCAACTTGCGCTTTGCTGAGTAATGCATTCACCGCAGTAGGCACGATCTTCATATAACCCTCGTCGCGTACCCAGCGCTCTTCCCATCCGTAATCGTACTTACTTCCGTCGGCCCGATAATGATCGACGAAATCGTCCGCATGACT
>JBLFWZ010000361.1:0-3833 GCA_047611905.1 Gammaproteobacteria bacterium
CGACGACATCATTTCGGGAAAAGCCCGAGTCGACGATCTTAGCGATGTCGATGTTAATGAGCTGCTGGGCAGGGACCCGGTGCCTGCCGATCCGCAGCTTCTTGAGGCGTGCGTCAAGGGTAAGAATGTCTTTGTGACGGGCGCGGGCGGTTCGATAGGTTCGGAATTGTGCCGACAGCTCCTGGCCCTGAATCCCAGGCGATTGGTGTTATTGGAGATCAGTGAGACAGCCCTGTACCAGGTACACCGGCAGCTGGAAGAAATTCAGCGCAAAAACGAATCCACTTGTGAACTCGTGCCGCTTCTGGGGTCTGTGTTTCACGAAGAACGTGTTCGGGAAGTGTTGCAGGCCTTTGGCATCCAGACTTTGTATCATGCCGCTGCGTACAAGCACGTGCCGCTGGTGGAACAGAATTTGTTCGAGGGTATCAAGAACAACGTTTTCGGCACACTGCACACCGCTCGTGCGGCGATGGACAGTGGCGTTGAATCGTTCGTGCTCATTTCGACGGACAAGGCCGTAAATCCAACCAGCATCATGGGTGCAACCAAGCGTCTGGCGGAACTCATTCTGCAGGCAAATAACAGTCGGGAAACGACCACCCGGTTTTGCATGGTGCGATTCGGCAACGTGTTGGAGTCTTCTGGTTCTGTCGTGCCGCTGTTTCGCGAGCAAATTCGAAAGGGCGGACCGATAACGGTGACGCATCGCGAAATCATTCGCTATTTCATGACTATCCCGGAGGCGGCGGAACTCGTTATCCAGGCCGGCTCCATGGCGCGTGGCGGTGATGTGTTCGTTTTGGATATGGGCGAACCGGTGAGAATCCAGGATCTTGCCTGTCGCATGGTCAACCTGATGGGCTTGACGATGCAGGACGACGACAATCCCGATGGCGACATCGCGATTGAATACATCGGATTGCGTCCGGCGGAGAAACTCTACGAAGAGCTACTGATAGGTTCTAATGTTACGGGTACGCGGCATGCCAGAATATTACGGGCTGACGAAGATTCCCTGTCGTCGGATGCTCTTTCAGTTCTGACGGACGAGTTGGCAATTGCCGCACAAGAGAGGGACTACGATCGCGCGCGCCAATTATTGTTACGATCCGTAAAAGAATACTGCCCAAGCAATGACATTGATGACTTGGTGCATCTGAACAAAAGAGACATCGCCAAGTTAGCGGATGCCGATACGATCGTCGATTTCCCAAGCAAGCGGGCGTAGTTACTGCTAACGCGTCGTTACCGCTAAGGATTAACGAGTCGTAACTCAACGCGTCTGTTAGTTGCCCTGCCTTCCTCTGTTGAGTTGTCAGCAATCGGTAGTGACTCGCCGTAACCCTTGAAGCTCAGCCTGCTTTCATCGACGCCATAGCGTATCAAGAAGGCCCAGACTGTCTTCGCACGACGCTCTGACAATGATTCGTTAGAGTCGTCATTGCCGACGTCATCGGTGTGGCCAGCGACCTCAATCAACAGATTCGGATATTTATTAAGCGTCTTCGTGGCATTCTGAAGAACAAATTCTGTGCCCGGCAACAAGATGTCGAAACCGGTCTCAAAATTGACGCCTGGCAAGTTGATTACGTCTTTGATCTCGCAGCCGTATATGTCGATACGGACGCCGGACCTTGTATCGGGGCAATTGTCGCGGTGATTAGGTACACCGTCTCTGTCATCGTCATTCGCACAGCCGTAAATGTTAACTTCAACGCCCGGAGCCGAGCCTGGGCATCGGTCTTTATCCGTTGTCACTCCGTCCCTATCGCTATCTAGTGAACAACCGACCGAATTGACCGGGACACCGAGCGGTGTGTTGGGACATTCGTCAAAATTGTCGAAAATATTATCCTGATCGGCATCGCGATCGAGATTTTCCAACGGACATCCGCGTGACGTGACCGCAACGCCAGCCGGTGTGTCTGGGCATTCATCCCAGATATCCAGGACGCCATCGCCATCGGTATCGATATTGGTGTTCGTATTTACTGGCGTACTGCTTGATCTACCTTTCGATCCACCGAAGTTGTACTGAACGCCGAGAGTGACTATGTGATCAAGAAAATTATAGTCCTCTTCGTAGGCAAGCCGAGCTCGATATTCGCCTCTGATATCGAAGTTCGATTGACCGACCCGATATTTGAAGCCGAGCCCACCCGAAAATGACGGGCGATTTTCTTCACCGCCACCATTGAGATTTACACCGAGGTATCCTGCGCCCAGCATCATGTAGGGCGAGAATGTTGCTTCAGGATTGAAGAAGTACAAAATATTGGCGCTAAAGTCCAGGTGAGTTTCAGTATCTCTAACGAATGCGCCGCCGGGTCCAAACGGATAGAAACCATCGAGCTCTGAATAGCCAAGCGCTAGTTCCAGTGCCGCGAAATCCCACATATTTCGCCCGACATTAATCTGAAACCCAACTAATCCGTCGTCCGTCTTCCGAATAGGTTCGCCATCAATGAAAACCACTGACGGCGCGACATACCAATCATCTAATTGCCCGAACGCAGCTACCGGAACAGAAAGCACAAGGAAAATCGCTAGAAATTGGGTCAAACGTCGTGTCATTGGGTTATCTTGCCGCTGGGCTGGTACGGGCCATATTTAAGCAGATTAGCACGTCAAATTGTGACTTTATGTGAAGTAGGTCAATATGCTAACGAGAAGCAATTTTGATTTGCGTCTCTATTGATAACGCGAACTGTATCCTTGCTGCAAACCCATGGTCCGCTTGTATAATTGCCCGTTCTTAACTGACTCAGATAGAAAATACCTAAATGAAATTATCAATATTCGGCTCGGGCTACGTTGGATTGGTAACCGGCGCTTGTATGGCGGAAATGGGCAACCATGTTGTCTGTTATGACATAGATAAAGAGAAAATTGAGCGCCTGAACAACGGTGAAATCCCGATCTATGAGCCGGGACTAGAGGCCTACATTGAGCGCAATGTGACGGCCGGGCGTCTTGAGTTCACAACGGATGTGAAAAAGGCGGTTGATCACGGACTCTTTCAGTTCGTAGCCGTCGGCACGCCACCGGATGAAGATGGCTCGGCAGATCTCAAGCATGTGTTAGCTGTCGCGCGCGCGATCGGTGAAAACATGGATGAGTATCGAATCGTTGTCGATAAGTCGACGGTGCCCGTTGGGACCGCTGATAAAGTTAAGGCAGAAATTGCAGCGCAACTTGAAAAGCGGGGCGCGGCGCATGAGTTTGATGTTGTCTCGAATCCTGAATTCCTGAAAGAAGGCGCTGCAATCGGCGACTTCATGAAACCGGATCGAATTATTGTCGGGACGGACAATCCTCGGACAACAGAGTTGCTACGTTCCCTTTATGAACCATTTAATCGTAATCATGATCGTCTGATCAGTATGGACATCCGATCTGCGGAGCTAACCAAGTACGCTGCAAATGCGATGCTGGCGACGAAGATTAGTTTCATGAACGAATTGGCAAATCTTGCCGAGCACTTTGGTGCAGACATTGAGAACGTACGCTTGGGCATTGGTTCTGACCCTCGAATCGGATATCACTTTATATATCCTGGTGCCGGGTACGGTGGCTCCTGTTTTCCGAAGGACGTCCAGGCATTGGCGAAGTCAGCGGCCGATGAAGGATATGACGCCGCACTTTTGAACGCGGTCGAGGAAGTGAATCTTCGTCAAAAACAACGGATCGTTGAGAAGCTGAACGCGCATTACGGCAACGACTTGAGCGGCAAGACAATCGCGCTATGGGGTTTATCGTTCAAACCTCGCACTGACGACATGCGTGCGGCTCCTAGCCGAGTGATTATGGAAGCGTTGTGGGAAGCAGGT
>JBLFWZ010000362.1:0-3799 GCA_047611905.1 Gammaproteobacteria bacterium
AGGCGCTCGAGGCAATCCTCTACGGTGCCGGCAATCACGAGTTGATCGACGCATTCGTCTGGGATCGCATCAACCGCTGCTTCGAGTTTCCCAGCCGGCATCAACTTTAACAACGCGTCCGCCGCGGCACCAAACCCTTGTTCGCGCATTGTGTATTCATAGTACGGGTGGGGCAGGGGGGCGTAGAGGTGACAGATGGCTTCGCGCGCAGCGCGGCGGGCGCGCTCTCGATCCGCATCGGCTGCGATGATCCCGACGGCAGTCCATTTTAACGACGCGGGATCACGATCCGCGGCGATTGCCGCTTGCGCTGCCTGCGGTTTCAATACGTCACGCAGGTATTCGGCAGATAATGTTGCGCCGGCGCCAATGCCGTCCGCTACTTGAGCGGCCACTTTAAGCATTTTTGGAAACACGGCAGCCAAGTACACTTCGTAGGGCGTATCGCCAGGGTCAACGGCCGGTGACCATTCCATGGAATGAACTTTACCTTGGTAATTTACCGTCTCGCCGAGCCGGGTTCGGGCGATCATTTTCAAGAGCGTGACGTATTCGCGCATTTTTATCAGCACCCGAGCGTGTTCGATGCCTTGCCATTGTTCATTGATTATTCGATTTCCGCCGCCGATTCCCAGCATCAATCGTCCGCCACTGAACTCGTTGAAATCAACCGCCGACATGCCGGTGAAAAGAGGGCTATGCCCGTAGGCGTTCAACACATAAGTACCCAGCCTTATTGTCGAGGTCGCGCTCGCCATTGCCGTCAGTGGGACCCAGCCGCTACGCCAGGCTTCGGCCATACAAAGTGACGCAAAGCCGCTCTGCTCAGCTTGTTGGGCAATTGTCGTGATTTCTCGAACTGTGGTGTCGCCACCAATGAAAATGAGACCTAAATTCATAATATTTTAACTCCTTGGTTTGTGTCCCTACTGAGATCGTCCGGGCGATCGTTGCGAGCAGAATTCGACTTGCGGCGCCGAGAAAACGAACGAAGGACTAAAGGCCTTGGATGTCCGCTTGCTCAGCCACTTCGGTCGACCAGCGGACTTTTTCTTCTTTAAAGAATAACGACTCTTTAACTTTGCGATCAAGCAAACTCGACACTTTACGGTAACGACCATCTGCGACCCGTATTGCCTCTAACATTAGAACTCTCGCCTCACGCGGTAGATCCAAATAATTCACCGACAGAACGTACTGGTGTTCGAGCAACGTGTTGGCAAATTCCAGATTCAAACTCACCTGTGTCGCTTCACTATGTGACTCGAGTTCTTGCGCCGCGGTGTTGAGGTGGCGGGTATATGCGTCGACGGCGGTTTTCGCCGCGCTCGCGTTGTCTTCGACCACCATGGCCTCAATCTCGGCGATTTTCTCGCGGCACAATTCTAATGCCAGAACGTAACGCTCTTCTGGACCAGACGCGATCGCGAGCTGCGCCTGCTCCTGCCATGAGTCGACTTGATAGCCAATCTCATCGGGTGTCGTGCCCGGATCGGGCAGCGATTCAATATCGTCGAACGAATTCATAAAGCCATGTCCGGCAAACGTTGCCGTGCTGTGCGTTAGGACAAGCGTGAGTAGCAACGTGCGATTCATAGAGGTGCGTGAGCGTGGTGCGTGCTCGGCGAGATCCACGGGTCGATATCTGTCGTCATACCGTCACGATAGGCTTCAACTTCGAGCATAAAGTCGAACACCTCAGCGGTTCCGCCAGGAGCACATTGAACAAACACGGCGTAGGTCCCAGGTTCCGCGAATACGAATCTCAATGGCACATGAGGTCCTTTGAAGACCAGCTCTGATGGCATGTTCGACATCTCGATCATCATCTCGGTCATGGCTTTCGCGCGGGTCTGCGGATCGATTGTGCGGTCGTGCATTCTCGCCATCATAGCGGCCATGTGTGGCGTATAACTATGTGTGTGGCCAAATTGCTGGCCGTCCGTACGCCATAAGGCGACATGTGCTTCAGACCCTAAGATAAGTTCCAAATCAGTCACGGGTTTATCGTCTCGCGCCAACTTTAGTACTAATTCTGTTTCAAAGCCTGCGACCGGAATCGTAGGCGAGACCGATAACGAAGCACGGTAGCGGCCGCGCGATATCTCCCGCGCGAGATCGACCTGGACATTCGGTGCGCCGGGCGGATCACCCACGGCAATATCGAAGTGCTTAGTCCAACTTCGATTCCGATGAGTAAACTCACTGACAATTCGATAACGACCACGACCGGGGAATGCATACGGAAAACGCAGTGTGGCGTCGTTGAGATCCGCTTCACCGATCTCGGCGAAGTCTTCGTGGTGGATGTGGGCGAAACTCGTGAAATTTAAATTAACAATGAAGTTGTGTATCACTCTTTCATGCAGTACTTGCAGGTCTCGCACGGGCGTACCATCGCGCCGCAGCGTAATTCTTTCGGTTAGTAGAGTTTTTTGTTGCGGAGCAGGGTTAGCCGGTTGCGCCTCGAAGGTCATTCGATAGGGTCCCTGCGGACGGCCTTCGATGATCGTCGGCTCCGGTGATCCACAACCGGAGAGCGCGTTCGCGAGGGTTATCGTCGCAACGATCTTGAACGCGCGTCTCACAGTTAGTTGAATCGACAGCTCACTGCGTCTGAAACACCAGTTTCCCTGCTGCTTCTTGGGCTGCATAACGGGCGGCGATTTCTGGAGATAAGGTGATATTGCGCTCATTCGGAAATTTTTCTAGGTACAAATGAGGGCGCATAAAGAATTGATCTGGCGAGTCAATTCGCGTTTGCGATTTGAGCGGCTCTAGGAGCCATTCGCGGCGCATGAACTCTGCGGTGAAGATCATTTTTTCTTCTTCAGGAGTCCACTCGCGAACGTGGTGTG
This sequence comes from Gammaproteobacteria bacterium, assembly GCA_047611905.1. Taxonomy (GTDB): domain Bacteria; phylum Pseudomonadota; class Gammaproteobacteria; genus UBA11873. The sequence goes on from JBLFWZ010000362.1 coordinate 2,859, forward strand.
CGTCGTGAAAACTGTAACTCAGCAAATCGTGGTCGACGTTCCAATACACTGAGTTGAACGACGAATAACCAAATTCACCCATGCTCGGGATCTGGTGCTGTGCCAATCGTTCTTCGACCATCATCAGCCGATCGTCGTTGCCATATTTTTCAATCCGGAGTGGAAAAAAGGTGTTCTTCTCAAGCCACATGACCAGATATTTTTCGTTGTATCCCGGCAGCCAATCGGTTTTCATGGTGCCTTTAATGACCCAGCAAGCGACGCTGCCGTCCGCTTGGTAATGCGGAAACGTGTCGCCCATCATCTTCAAGCTATCGGTTGCCCGTTCGACGAAACCTTGGTCCGCCATATTCAAGGTAATGGTGGGGCGGGTATTCGGGAATCGTTGCGTACCGTGCAATACATCCGTACCAAGCACTTCCCAATCGAGTTCCCACGGATCACGGCCAACGACGTCATCGAAGGTTTGCGAGTTATCCGGGAACCGCTGATCGCGTCGCGGTTCGGGTTGGCGCCGCACCCGTCGGAGCTGTGGCGAGTAGACGAAGAAGTCCATTTTCGTGCGAAATTCTTTATCGGTACGAAATGGAGTCCAATACTGCATAACGCCTTCCGAATCGGGCGGAAAGATGTCGTAGTTCATCCAATGGGTGTAAACCTCGCCCGGTTTAGTGTCGTAAATGTATCCGCCGAGCCCCTTGCGGCCGTGCGTCGTGACCATGAAGATCGAGGTGCCTTGATTGATGTAGCCGGTACTTGTCACGACCCCAAAGGCATCGACGAGCAAATTCGACCAACGGGAGACGTGAACAAATTCAGTGGCGCGATAGCCCATTTCTTCCGCCGTGTAAGGTGCCTCAAAAGGATAGCGCTCGGCTGGTATATAGGGAATTGTGCTATCGCGAGCAGTGGCTGTCGCTGGATCGAACATCGCCCGATCT
>JBLFWZ010000363.1:0-3776 GCA_047611905.1 Gammaproteobacteria bacterium
TTTGAGTCTGAGCGGTGGCTGTTTTGTTATTTATCGATACGGCATCGGACAAATTTCTCTTTATCGTCAACAGCAAGATTTTGTGTCCGCCGTCAGTCACGAGTTGAAGACGCCATTAACGTCGATGCGAATGTACAGCGAGATATTAAAGAATGGCTGGGCGAGCGAGGAAAAGAAGCTTAGTTATTACGCTTTTATCCATGACGAAAGCGAACGTCTTTCGCGCCTAATAGCCAATGTCCTGCAGCTCTTGAGAATGTCGCGCGACAACCTCAGCATCGAAATGAAATCGGTCACGGTCGGTGAGCTTCTCGATGTAACGCGCTCGAAAATCGACTCGCAGCTTGACGGGGCTGGCTTCACCTTGAATTTACAAGTGGATCCCGATGTCCGTGACGATGTGGTTATGGTCGACATTGATGCGTACACGCAAATCATGATTAATTTCATCGACAACGCGATCAAATTCTCGTCTAGCGACACGATTCAGAAAATAGATCTAAGGTGCTCACGGTTGCAAGATCGTTCAACGTGTTTCACGGTACGCGATTACGGAAAAGGTATTCAGAAAGATCAAATGCGGAAAATATTTGAATTATTTTATCGTTCCGAAAACGAGATGACTCGCGAGACCGTCGGGACAGGGATCGGTCTCGCTTTGGTGAATCAACTCGCAACTGCGATGAACGGCTCTGTTGACGTACGCAACTGCGACCCAGGGGCGGAGTTTAGTTTAACGTTCCCGCCTGCCTAGTGCGATAGAGCTGGCGGAAACTGTCATTTCCCACTAGCAAGTCACGTAAAAGTTGTGATGTCGGTTGCTGTCGCTATTTTAGGTAATCGTGCGCAACAACCCCATCGGGTAAGGTGATATCAGCACGATAGTAATAGCCACCGAGCACTTTTTTGACCGGAATTTCGATCAAGCGATCGGCCGGTGAGTTACCAAAATCTAGTGTTGCGGGACCCTTATACACTTCACGTAGATTGATATTCGTGAGCACCGTGCTGGTTAATTGATCGACATCGGGCGGTGAATTGAGCGACACCGACGGAATGTATTTTCGCGTGAGCCACTCAGCAGAGCCGCTCAGTTCTTCTGGCGATGCAAATTCCGACATCTGAACAGCGATTTTGATCAGTTCAATACCACCGCGTTCGGCCGAGGCACTGACCACATCGTCGGTCATGTTCATTGCAAGTCGCCCAAGCTTCTTCGGAAAGCCCCAAATTTCGCGTCCACCACAAATCGCGACGTCGTTGTCTAGTATCAGATAAATGCTGTAGTTCACGACCCTGCGCTGGAACGTAGCGTGAGTGAAAATATGTGCTTCTAAATAGCGCCCAAATCCAGACGACATAAAGTCTGTGACCGATACGAACATGTGATTATCTTTGTTCGGCTTTAAGGGCTCAGGTACTAATTTGCGTAACGCCAGCGCGTCTGTTTCAAACTGTACGACGGTAGTCGAAGAGTCCCTATATTCATACGGAGGCTCGCGATAGACACCCGATAGTGCTGGGGTGCTGTACGGATGAACGTTCTTTTTACTTGTTTGTTTTGTGGCCATTAATTTTTCTCCGATCCGATGATTAAGCGTCGATTATATCGACACCGCAACGTTTCGTCCGTGCCCTGGTTTATGCTAAATCGGGTGCCCGGTGGGAACGCTCGGCTCCAGGTTGTCGATGTCCGCAACCCAGAGCGCGCTGGATTGCACTATTTAAGACCGACTATCGTGTTTAAGATAACGCACCATTTGCCACAGCGAACCGACGTCATGCGCGGCTGCGAAAACATCTGTAAACGGTAACGCCGCCGCCATGCCGCGCGCTGTCGGTTCGTAATCTCTTGTCGCGAGCAATGGGTTAAGCCAAATGATTCGTTCAGAGCGGTTTTTTAATCGCGCCATGGTACGGCTTAGTCGTTCCGGATCGCCGGCATCGAGACCGTCGCTCAAAATAATTATGGTTGCTCGATTGCCCGTGAGGCAGTAGTCGTAATCTTCCAAAAATGCCTGCAGGCTCGAACCGATTTCAGTGCCACCACCTAAATCACTCAGCGGTTTAGCCAAGCTCGACCAGTCTGATTCAATCCAACGATCAGTCACCTTGGTAAGTTTGCTCGCGAACAAAAACACTTCGACTTTCCAAGCTTGGCGCAATACCGCGGCCGCGAATTCCAAGAGCATACGCGCATGCGATTCCATTGAGCGGCTGACGTCGCAGAATATGAGCAATTGGGCGCGTGTAATTTGCCGTCGTTTCCAACTCAACTGGATCGGTAATCCCCCGTAACCGATGCTGTTGCGCATCAAACGACGGAAATCTAAAACCCTGCCGGATGGGTGTGGTTTTTTGCGTCGCGAACGGCGCCTGGCGAGTTGTGCGGCCAGGGCCCGTGCGATGCGTTCCAATTCGCGTGGATCACAAGCCCGAATTTCGCTAGTCGCCAGGGCGGCGACGTTGCCCCACCGCGAGGCCGGGCTCATCTGATCTGGCGTGTGGCTCTCAGCGTCTTGGTCTTGTTCGCGCTGCATCTCGACCCGGACAGACTGTGCGCTTGGCAGGCTTTCCTCGGCTTGGGGATTGGAATTGCTGTCGCCGAGCTTGCGTTCTGTTTTGCTGGTTTGAAGGTGTTCGTTGGTGTTGCGCATCAACTCGTCGGTTTGTTTGGGATTCCAGTAGGAATCAAACAATTGCGTAAACAAAGGTATATCTTCCGGTCGTTTGAGTAAGCACAACCGTAAGCTAGTTCGAAATTGAAGACGCTTCGTTAGATCGATTTCACCTACGGCTTGGAGCGCAACGAGGGAACTATCGGGTGGCACTGCAATGCCGAAGCGATGCAGGAGTCGGCAAAACTCGACAATATTGGTAACCAGCGATCCACCAGATGTTGCATTTGCAACACCTTGCGGGTCGATGTCTTTCACGCCGGCCTGCTTGCTTTGCTTAATAAATCCGGTAATTGGTGTCGGACTATTTCGAGATCGCGGCGTGTCTTGGTTAAACAAGAAAGGGTCGCGCTGGTCATCTCTGGACTAATCTCGGCGGCGTGTAGTTCCATTAGAGCGGCAGCCCAATCGAGCGTTTCAGCCACACCAGGGCGTTTATCCAAATCGACTGTCCTTAGTGCCTCAACAAACTGGCATAGTTGCTCGGCCAATGTCGTGTTAATGTCAGGTAAGTGCTGGCGCACGATCTCGAGTTCTTTCTGAAAACTCGGGTAATCGATCCAGAGATATAAGCATCGTCGCCGCAAGGCTTCGCCGAGCTCCCTAACGCGGTTCGATGTCAGCACGACATACGGCGGGTGGGTTGCCGTAATTGTGCCGAGTTCAGGTATCGTGACCTGATTCTCAGCCAGTATTTCGAGTAGAAATGCTTCAAATTCTTCGTCCGCGCGGTCGATCTCGTCGATTAGAAGTACCGGGCTACGCGTGCCTCTCAAGGCACGCAGCAACGGTCTTTCTAGCAGATATGTTTCATCGAAAATTGCGGCTTCGGTGGCCTGCGCATTGTGCTCGGATTGTTCGTCGAGTCGAATGCGCAGGATTTGTTTCGCGTAATTCCATTCGTATAAAGCCGCCGAAGCGTCTAGGCCTTCATAACATTGGAGGCGAATTAAATCGGTGTCCAGCGCACCTGCGAGCACTTTGGCGATTTCCGTTTTGCCGACACCGGCGTGCCCTTCGATCAATAATGGTCGATGCAAGCGCAGCGCCAGGAAGAGGGCCGTCGCGATGTCATCGTCCCCAACATAGCCGCGGGCA
>JBLFWZ010000364.1:0-3776 GCA_047611905.1 Gammaproteobacteria bacterium
AGTAGGCTTTAAATAAGGCGTCAACCGTCGAGTTTTGCGCATCAACTTGTTCGGCAAACCAAATTAATCGATGCGCAGCGAGTGTGTTTGGGACCCGTTCAATTTTCTCATAGTCCATCGCGAGTCCTTCGTCGTGCGCATTCGAGGTGATATTTGCAATCAGATTTGCCACGTCTTCCTGCGATCCAAACTTCCGAGCGTAATGGGCGCGACGTTCGCGTCCTTCTGGCGGCATAGAAGGGTTTAGTTCGTACGGTCGCCAACGCACGGTTAATGGAATTTCGTTGCCGAGTAGCTCGAGTGCACGGCTAAGGCGTCGTTTGCCGATGTAACACCATGGGCACACGACATCCGAAATGATGTCGAGCGTGTTAGTGGGTTGCGCTACTGCCATTCGAAACTCCTCACCAAATTCGACCCTAACTCGATCCCATGATACCGCCATCAAGCGGAATCACCGTCCCAGTCATATAAGCCGACGCACGTGCTGCAAGAAAGATAGCGAGCCCCGCAACATCTTCCGGCTCTCCGAGCCGCCCGAGCGGAATTGAGCCGCGAATACGTTCGCCCATTTTCTCGATCATGGGCGCCATCATGGGTGTCGCGAATGGACCTGGCGCAATGGCGTTAACCGTGACATTGCGGGTCGCCAAATGGGTCGCAGTCATTTTCGTCAGCTGGTGCAAGGCGGCTTTTGATGCGCTATAGGAGAAGTTGTCAAATAGCGAAAAGCGCATTCCGTCGACCGATCCGATATTAATGACTCTCGCCGGATCCTTGGCACTTGCGGCCGCATCAAGCAGCGGCAGTAGTTTTTGGGTTAGGAAAAATATCGACTTGAGGTTTAAATCCATCACCTTGTCCCAGCCGTTTTCCGGAAAGTCGTCGATCGTTGCACCCCAGGTCGCACCCGCGTTATTCACTAGGATGTCGAGTTGGTTCTCACGTTCGGCGAGGATCTCCGCGACTCGTTCAACTTCCGACATTTGCGAAAAATCTGCGGGCAGCGCCACGCAATCACCTTGCTCCGACAACTCGGCTGCAACCGCTTCGCAAGCAGCGGCTTTACGTGAAGACACATAAACCTTGGCCCCATTCTCGACGTAGCCGCGTGCAATCATTAATCCAATGCCACGTGAGCCCCCAGTAATTAGCGCGATTTTTCCGCGAATAGAAAAAAGATCTTTCATCAATATGTTCCCTTATAAAGCGACCAGTTTACTTGGTGACTAGGCCAAGCTGGATGTTGGACATCGGCTCGTCTAGCCTTGGAATATAAAGCTTAATCGATTCAATTTTATACTTTTACCAACTTCCAGCGGCCGCGTCGAAAAACGTAATAGGCGAAACCGACCATCACGGTCTCGGCGGCAAGAATTGCGATAAAGATTCCGTTCGGGCTTCGCAAAAGCTCTGTCGACAACCAGTAAGCTAGCGGCAACTGGACGACCCAGTATGCTGCGAAGTTTATCTTTGTCGGGGTCATTGTATCGCCCGCCCCGTTGAATGCCTGGTTTAGTACGAGACCAATTGCGAACAAACCAAGTCCGTAGCTCAACCAGGTTAAGGAATTTGTCGCATGCGCGACGATTTCGACATCGCCGGTAATCAGTTCGACGATTGGGGCCGGGAACAAGATAAACACGATCCCGACGGACATTAAAAAAGCAAAATTGTAGACCGACACTCGCCAGACGAATTGCTCCGCTCTATCGGACTTTTGTGCGCCTAGATTCTGGCCCACTAAAGTTGCCGCCGTGTTACTCAGGCCCCAGGCCGGTAGAATCACAAAATCGACGATTCGAATCGCAATGGTATAACCTGCGACGGCCACGCTTCCGTAACTGGCCATGATCTTCATGAGAAATATCCAACTCGACGTGGCGATAAGAAACTGCGTTATCCCACCGATCGAGACTCTCAACAGATTCCTCATTTCCGCAAGCCGCGGAGCAAGATGGCGTACGGACATTTGCACCCGGGATCCCTTAGCGAATAGATAGTAGAGCTGCAATAAGACACCGCAGCTTCGACCAGTAGTCGTCGCGATGGCAGCACCAGCCAAGCCCAATTCGGGAAAAGGGCCGAGACCGAAAATAAGACAGGGGTCGAGAACAATATTGATGCCATTAGCGAACCATAGAGATCGCATAGCGATACTCGCATCGCCAGCACCGCGGAAGATGCCATTCAAGAGGAACAAAAATAAGATGCTGCCACAACCGCCGAACATCACCGACGTGTAGCCTGAGTGTTCCGTAATCGCAATCTCGCTCGCACCCATCGCGCGCAGAATATCGTCCGCGAACACGACACCGGCGACACTTATCGCGATCGATAGAATGGCACCGATCCACAACGCTTGCCCCGCGACAATTGCCGCGCCTTCGGCATCTCGTTCGCCTATACGCCGCGCGACGACGGCCGTTACGGCCATGCTCAAGCCGATCGCAACGGCATACAACAAAGTGATAACAGCCTCGGTTATTCCAAGCGTTGCTATCGCGTCTGCACCGAGACGCGAAACGAAGAAGATGTCGACGATCGCGAACACCGATTCCATCAACATTTCCAGCATCATCGGGATGGCGAGCAACAAGATTGCGCGGTTTACTGGGCCGTTCGTAAAGTCTTCATTAGTACCAGCCATAGCCTCGCGAATGATTAGCGCACTGGCACGCGCGTACTGATACACATGGTTCGCTAGTTTGCGCATGAGCAGTCGTTCGATTTCGAAATTCTAGTTGCCGTAACGGCGGCGCAACATTCTCGCAATCAGAGTTTGGTTTTTGATCGCATTGAACAATGATGGGCCAAATTCATAGACCAGCAGGCCGCATATGATGCATCCGGCGCCGAGAATTATCGCCAGGCTTAACGGTTCGCCGTTGAAAAAATTCCCTAAACCAAGCGACATGATCGGTGTGATCAACGCGATCATAGAGACTCTCGAAACCGGCATACGCTTCAAGATGTAGTAGTACAACGCAAAACCGATTGCTGAAGAGACGATCCCTAAGTACAAGATCGATAAGCCGGCGCGCAACGGAATCTCGGTGGGTAGGCTCCACCCGTCGACGAGAACGAAGCTCAAGAGCAACAGTGGTACGGCGAAGCTTAGTCCGCCAGCGGTTAACGAGAAGCCCCCTACATTCGCATTGATGCGTTTAACCGTGACGGCGCTGAGCGCGTGCGTTGAGGTTCCAAAGACGCACGCGACCACGCCACGTATGAAATCTGGTCCTAGGTTCGCGCCGTGCCCGAAGACGACCACGAGTCCCGCCAAGCCTAAGCCGATGCCAATAATTTTGTGCCTTGAGAATGCATCTTCTTTCAAGCTGATCGCGGCCAATGCGCCGGTAAATATGGGGGATAGTCCGAAAACAACCGATACCCATCCGGACGGAATAAATTGCGCACCCCAGTAGATGCTGCCCATCGTTGCGTAAATTCCGAGTCCGGCGGCTGCATAGGTATAGACGGCCTGGCGGTGCCAAGGCATACGTTGGCGAAGAACAATCATAATCACATAGGCGACCACCATACCGAGGACCATGCGCGCAGTGATACCGAATAGAAAGCCTACGCTTTCACTGCTCCATTTAATCGCGAGCGGCGTCGTCGCCCAAATGAGAATGACACTGAGGTATGCAAATTTCGTCAGCACTTCGTTTCATCCAATTATCTATCGTGCAAAAAAAAGGCCGCAGTTTCGGTTGTAACTGCGGCCTCTTGGAGTTCCATCTCTGAACTAAATTGTGTTCAGCTACGACGAA
>JBLFWZ010000365.1:0-3769 GCA_047611905.1 Gammaproteobacteria bacterium
GCTACATGGGCGGCACCTGCGTTAATGTGGGTTGCGTGCCGAAGAAAATGTTGGTTTACGCCTCACACTATCGCGATGAATTTGAGGACGCGGCTGGCTTTGGATGGACTGTAAAGCCAGAAAGTTTTGATTGGCAAAAGCTAATTTCCAACAAGAACAAAGAGATCCTTCGCCTCAATGGAATCTACCAACAGTTACTTAACAACGCCGGCGTAACGATCTATGACGGCCGGGCAACCTTAGTCGATGCGCACACCGTATCGATCAATGGCGAGAATGTTACTGCCGAGCGAATTCTGGTGGCAGTGGGTGGTTGGCCATACGTCCCCGATTTTGAGGGAAAAGAGCTCGCAATCACGTCCAATGAAGCCTTCTTTTTGCCAGAGCTACCACAGCGAGTCGTCGTCGTTGGAGGGGGTTATATCGCGGTTGAATTCGCTGGGATTTTTAACGGTCTGGGCAGCGACGTGACGGAAGTTTATCGAGGGCCGTTATTTCTGCGCGGATTTGACGACGACGTCCGCGATTTTCTTGCCCAAGAGCTAACCAAAAAAGGTATTAAACTTAGTTTCGATGTCGACGTCAAAGCGATCACAAAAGCAGCTGACGGCCTTGAAGTTTCACTAACGGACGGCACATCTATCCGCTGTGACATCGTGATGTATGCAACCGGACGGCGTCCTTTAACAGCTAATCTCGGCCTCGAAGCGGTTGGGGTCAATGTCGATAAGAATGGTGCAATTAAGATCGACAAGCACTACAAGACAAATATCGATTCGATTTCTGCGATCGGAGATGTAACCGACAGAATCAATCTAACCCCAGTCGCATTGGCCGAGGGTATGTCGTTTGCATGGGACAATTATTCTGATGGCAACAAAGAAGTAGATTACGAATTTGTGGCGAGCGCCGTATTCAGCCAACCGAATTTAGCGAGCGTTGGCTACACCGAAGCTGAAGCGCGCGAAAAATTCGGCAAGGTAACGATCTATCGCTCATCATTTACGGCGCTTAAGCACACTATTTCGGGCAGCGACGAGAAGACGCTCATGAAGCTCATTGTTGACTATGCAAGCGACCGGGTCATTGGCGTGCACATGGTTGGACCAGATGCCGGCGAGACGATTCAAGGGATCGCGATTGCCTTAAAAGCCGGTGCGACGAAGGCGATATTCGATCGGACTATTGGCATTCATCCAACCGCTGCAGAGGAATTCGTAACCATGCGCGAACCGGTTACTTAGACCGCACAGCGCATCGGAGCGAAGGGCCCGGCGACCGGTGCACGGGCATTCCCGCCTACTGTTGAAATGGGTTACGGCAAATGTGCCACGCTCGCGCAAACGCGAACAACACCGTCAGGTGAGACTAAGTTCTACGCTGCCCGGGAACCGTCTATTCGAGGTATAGCAGCTAGGAGTTGCTGCGTGTAGGGATGCTGAGGCGCATCAAGTATTTGATCAACTGGACCTTGCTCAACAATCTCACCTTTGTACATGACCGCAACGTAGTGTGCGAGATAGGCGACGACGCTTAGGTTGTGAGTAATAAATAGATACGTCAGGCCCATTGAATCTTGCAGTTCTCGTAACAAATCTAAGATCTGCGCTTGCACGGATACATCGAGCGCACTCGTTGGTTCGTCGCAAACGATTACATCCGGCTCAACCGCCAGGGCGCGTGCGATGCATATCCGCTGGCGTTGTCCGCCGGAGAATTCGTGCGGATAGCGGAATTTATGCGCCGGCTCTAAGCCTACACGCATGAGCAATTCGTCGACCCGCGCTTCTTGGACCGCACGATTCTTACCGACCCGCTGGGCAATCATGCCTTCTAAAATCACGTCGTTGATCATCATGCGCGGATTCATCGAGGAGTACGGATCTTGAAACACAACTTGCAAAGCGGATCGGCGACCGCGCATCTCGGACGCGCTCAAGCTGGCGAGATCGACGTCTCGATATCGGACATGTCCGCCGGATAGGGGTAACAAACGCAAAATCCCTTTACCCAAAGTCGTTTTACCCGATCCCGACTCGCCAACAATGGCGACCGTCGTACCCTGGTTGACCGTCAGGCTGACGCCATCGACAGCTTTAACGTGACCAACGATACGTTTGAACAGGCCCTTGCGGATGGGATAATGAACTTTAAGATTCTCTATTTCGAGAACCGGTTTAGGTGAAACTATAGTGCGATCGATGCCTTCGCGGATGCGTTTTTCACGACTTGGTAAAGCATCGAACAATTGCTTTGAGTAAGCATGCTTAGGCGCAGCATAAAAAGCCTCTCGCGCACCCTCCTCAACAATCGAGCCTTGTTTCATCACGAGTAGTCGGTCAGCCATTTGGTAGGCCACGCCCAAGTCGTGAGTAATGAACAATATCCCCATCTCAGTTTCGCGCTGCTGTTTTCTCAGCAATTCCAACACTTGCGCCTGGACAGTGACGTCAAGCGCGGTCGTCGGTTCATCCGCAATTATCAAGTCCGGTTCTGCTGCCATCGCTATGGCGATCATGACCCGTTGCTTCATCCCTCCTGAGAACTGGTGTGGAAATTCCGCGTAGCGTCTCTGCGCGTCGGGGATCTCCACCGCTTCGAGCAACTCGATAACACGGTCTTTCTCCGCTTTACCACGTAAGCCTTTGTGCCGTCGCAATACTTCACCAATTTGATTGCCGATGGTAATAACCGGGTTCAATGACGACTGCGGCTCTTGGAAAATCATGCCGATTCGGGCGCCGCGAATACTGCCCATTTCCTTTTCCGGAACGCTAAGAATATTCTTTCCGTCGAGCAAAATACTACCTGCCGCAATCCGTGCGGCATGCGGCAACAAACGCATAATCGCCAGCGCACTGATTGATTTTCCGCTGCCGGATTCACCGACCAAAACGACGGTCTCACCGCGATTTATCGTAAAAGAAGTGTTGTCGACAACGACACTGGGTGATTCACTGGAACCGAAATGTATCGACAGACCGTTGATGTCCAGTAACGGCGATCGGGAATCAGGTGACGTCATGATGCCAACGTCTCCCAGGCTGGATCCGGAGTGAACCGTTCGCCATATTTCGCGCTAAGTTGCGTCAGGCGAGAGCATACATCGGCAATGCCACGTTCGCGCGCGTAATTCATGGGTCCGCCCCGAAACGGAGCAAAACCGGTTCCAAAGACCATGCCCACATCGAGAAGATCTGCGTCCGCTACGACGTTCTCGCGCAAGCAGGCTATCGACTCGTTTAGTAGTCGAAGTACCATCCGATCGCGGATATCCGCGCGAGGAACATCGGTGTCTTGCGATTTAGGGCGGATTATTTTTTTACCTTGATATCGATAGAACCCCTGCTTCGTTTTTCTCCCCAGTTGCCGACTTTGCACTTTCGTATTCAACGATTGCGGCACGCTACCACCGAGCTTTTCCGCTAGGATCGTGCCAACCGATAGGCAAATATCAAGCCCCACAGTGTCCGCTAGTTCGATTGGTCCCATCGGCATTCCGAATTCAGTTGCCACCTCGTCAACAACAACCGGCGAAATTCCTTCGTCCACCATCGTCATTGCTTCTTGCAAATATGGCGACAGGATCCGATTGATCAGAAATCCTGGGGAGCTGAACGCCGGCAATGGTTGCCGGTCGATCTTCAGCGCGAACGCCGCTGCACGGTCCAATTGCAATTGCTGGGTTGTGGTCGCCCCGATTATTTCAATCAATTGCATCTGCGCAACGGGATTGAAAAAATGGATCCCAACCAAACGGCTTGGATCG
>JBLFWZ010000366.1:0-3759 GCA_047611905.1 Gammaproteobacteria bacterium
CCGATCATCCATTATTCTGTCGAATGGTGGAACACGCTGCACCAGGGGCCTACGGTTAGCAAATTAGACGCACCATCCATTGCGCCGTCCATGTTGCTGCCGCTGCTCATCATGGCTGTCGCCTACACGGTCTACTTTTTTGTCATTATGTTTGCCCGCACACGGTGGGAGATATTGGAATTCGAGCGCAATGCTGCTTGGGTTAAGGAACGTGCTCTAGAGAAAGGGGTCGTATAATGGACACGGAATTTTTTGCCATGGGCGGTTATGCGTATTTCGTTTGGCTTTCCTACGGACTCAGCGCTGTCGTTTTGTTAGCCAACGCATTTTTACCCGCAAGAAAGGAACAATCGCTACTCAACAGTATCGCGAAACGCGCGCAAGGAAATCCAAGAAACTAATGACCCCTAACAGAAAAAAACGCCTCTTTACTGTCATCGCAATCGTTGCCGGTATGGGTGTCGCGGCTGCCTTGATCCTCACCGCGTTTGAAAAGAACCTAATGTATTTCTACTCGCCAAGCGAAATCGCTGCCGGCGCCGCCCCTGGCGAGCGAAAATTCAGGGTTGGCGGGCTTGTCGTTGATGGCAGTGTAAAAAGAGTTCCGGACAGCCTCAGCATCGAATTTGCAATAACGGACACCGCCCATGAAATGACTGTCGCCTATACCGGCATCCTGCCGGATTTGTTCCGCGAGGGCCAAGGCATCGTTGCGCATGGTCAAACACGTCCGGATGGCATATTCGAAGCCTCCGAAGTACTCGCCAAACACGACGAAAATTACATGCCGCCTGAAGTCGCAAGCGCGCTTGCCGACGCCAAGGCCGGCGCAATGCAGTCAAATATCCAATGATTCCCGAAATCGGACAATTCATCTTAGCGTTGGCGTTGGCGGTTACCCTCGTTCAAGCCACACTCCCGATCGTTGGCGCGATTCGGGGATACGACAACTGGATGGCGCTGGCAAAACCTGCAGCGCGAATTCAATTCCTGCTCGTCTTAACGGCGTTCGCAATTTTGGTTCATGCATTCGTTACGAATGATTTCTCTGTCGCCTACGTCGCGCAAAATTCCAATAGCGCGTTACCGACTGCCTATCGAGTATCCGCCGTATGGGGTGCCCACGAAGGTTCCCTACTCTTGTGGGTACTCATCTTGTGTGGCTGGACGGTCGCCGTCACTTTTTTCGACAAAGAATTGCCCCGAAGCTTCGCCGCGCTCGTGGTAAGTGTTATGGGTATCGTGTCGGTCGGCTTCATATCCTTTATGTTGTTTACTTCAAATCCTTTTGCGCGACTCTTACCGGCAGCCGCAGATGGCGGCGACCTAAACCCGCTACTACAAGATCCCGGACTGATCATCCATCCGCCGATGCTCTATATCGGATATGTAGGTACCTCGGTGGCGTTCGGTTTCGCAATTGCCGCACTTATCCAGGGACGCATTACGGCACAGGCTGCGAGGTGGATACGGCCGTGGGCAATCGGCAGTTGGATCTTTCTCACGATCGGCATCGCGCTCGGAAGTTGGTGGGCCTACTACGAACTTGGCTGGGGCGGTTGGTGGTTTTGGGATCCGGTTGAGAACGCCTCTTTTATGCCTTGGTTGCTAGGCACGGCGCTCATTCATTCTCTGGCAGTCACGGAGAAACGCGGTGCGTTTAAAAATTGGACGATATTGCTCGCACTAGCGACCTTCGCGCTGAGTCTGCTTGGCACCTTCCTGGTTCGCTCTGGCGTTCTCACCTCGGTTCATGCCTTCGCTACCGATCCGGGTCGCGGGGTATTCGTTCTAGTCTTATTGGGTACGGTGATCGGCGGTTCCTTCATATTGTATGCTTGGCGTGGGCCTTCAACGTTTGCGGGCGGCAGCTACAAACCTGTCTCACGCGAAATATTTCTACTGCTCAATAGCGCGCTTTTGGCCGTCGCCACAGCGACCGTTTTACTCGGCACGCTATACCCATTGGCTTTGGAGGCACTCGGTCTTGGCAAAATTTCGGTCGGCCCGCCGTATTTCAACGTCGTTTTTAGCGCTGTAATGCTGCCCTTGATCGCCCTCATGGGGATTGGGCAATTTTCACGCTGGAAATCCGATTCACTCAATCGGCTTATGACCCAAGTGAAATATGCGTTCGTCGCGGCGTTAGGTATCGCAATTGCAGCGATTGCCTTACTTGGCGGTGAAAAATTCGTATCCGCAGGCATTGGCATTGCCTTTGGCGCTTGGATAATGGTGACGATTGTGGCCGGAATTTTCGAGCGCTGCCGGAACCGCCAACGTCCGTGGTATGCACTGTTCCATCTACCGCGCGCCTTTGTCGGGCAATGCATTGCGCACGTTGGATTCGCAAGCACCGTTATCGGGGTGGTCGTCACGAGCTTTTACACGATCGACCTTCATCAAAAACTCGCGCCAGGCGAACGAGCGACGATTGCAGATTACGAGTTTCATTTCGCAAACCTCAGCTCATTCGATGGTCCAAACTATAAAGTCACCGAGGCCACGTTCGAGATTTTTCAAGACGGGCAATTGGTCGATGTGCTCAAACCGCAAAAACGCCTGTATCTGGTGCGCAATATGCCAATGACCGAAGCTGGGATCGCACCCGGATTCACCCGTGATCTGTACGTTGCCCTGGGCGAACCACTGCTCGACGGCGCTTGGAGTGTGCGGATGCATTTCAAGCCGTTTATTCGCTGGATATGGCTCGGCGCGATCTTAATGGCGCTTGGCGGTTTTATCGCAATATTCGACCCACGCCTTCGAAGTCCTTCCACCGAGCGACGGGAAGCAATTGCTACCGCGCAGACACCGTCCGACTAGTAGTACGAGCTATCCATGCGCTACGCGATACCCATCGCTGTGTTCGTTCTTCTCGTCGCGGTGTTAGCGATCGGACTGACGCTCGATCCACGCCACGTTCCATCACCATTAATCGGCAAACCACTGCCGACATTTGCGCTGCCCGATTTGCATCACGACGATGTGGTGCTCACGGCAGACGATCTAACAAAGCGGCCGCGCTTGCTTAATGTCTGGGCATCGTGGTGTGTCGCCTGCCGAGTCGAACATCCATTGTTGCTCGATTTCGCCAAGTCCGGGAAATTCGATATCGTCGGATTAAACTACAAAGACGAACGCAAAGACGCTCTAGCTTGGCTAACCCGGCACGGTAATCCTTATAAGCAGATTGTTTATGATCGGGTCGGTCGTTTAGGCCTCGACCTCGGGGTCTATGGTGTGCCAGAAACGTTCGTCATCGATCGCGACGGCATCATCCGTCACAAACAGGTGGGTCCGGTCACGGGTACAGCGCTTCGCGAAGTGATCATTCCATTACTAGAGCAATTGGCGAGCAAACCATGAGGAAGATTTTTATTCTAAGCGTGCTCGGCCTATTGTGGATATCGAGCGGCCAAGCGGCAGATATTCCAGTGAATTTCGATTCACCTAGCGACCAACTTCGATATAACCAACTACTCGAGGAATTGCGTTGCCTAGTTTGCCAAAACCAATCACTGGCGGATTCCCACGCAGAACTCGCACAAGATTTGCGTACCGAAGTGTACAACATGATCGTCTCTGGCCAAGCCAACGCAGACATCGTCAAGTTCATGGTGGAACGTTACGGAGATTTTGTTCTCTACAAACCACCGATGAAGAGCACAACGTGGTTACTTTGGTTTGGACCCGCTCTATTAGTGATCGCCGCGTTGACGATCGTCGTTGTGGCTGCGCGCAAAAGCAAGGCGCAAC
>JBLFWZ010000367.1:0-3706 GCA_047611905.1 Gammaproteobacteria bacterium
CAGCACGATCCATCCTTGCCTGTATCCACCGATCGAACCGTTTACCAGCGGCATGCTTGAAGTCTCGGACTTGCATTCGGTGTACTACGAAGAGTCTGGCAATCCCAAGGGCAAGCCTGTGGTTTTTATTCATGGTGGGCCCGGCGGTGGCTCGAACCCCAGGGTGCGGCAATTTTTCGACCCCGACGCCTATCGCATTATCGTGTTCGACCAACGCGGCTGCGGGAAGTCTACGCCTCACGCTTGCCTTGAGCAGAACACGACATGGGATCTGATTGCAGACATGGAACGTTTACGAGCGCACTTGGGCATTTATTCCTGGCAACTTTTCGGCGGTTCATGGGGTTCAACATTAGCATTAGCCTACGCACAATCTCATCCCGCTCAGGTATCTGAAATCGTACTAAGAGGAATTTTCACGTTGCGGCGAAGCGAACTCGAGTGGTTTTATCAGACCGGCGCGAGTAGTTTATTTCCAGACGCCTGGGAAGCTTACTTGGCACCGATTCCCGAGGACGAACGGTCCGACATCATGGCTGCGTACTACCGCCGTCTGACCGGCGACGATAAGGAAGAACAGTTACGAGCTGCCAAGGCTTGGAGCATCTGGGAAGGCAGCACGAGTCGCCTAATAGCTGACGCCGACGAACTTGCCGGATTCGTCCGTCCGGAATTTGCGCTCGCGTTCGCACGTATCGAAAGTCATTACTTCGTGAATCGTGGATTTTTCTCGAGTGATACCCAATTGTTAGATAACGCCTACCGGCTGCGGCATATTCCTGCTGTCATCGTTCAAGGCCGCTACGACGTCGTGTGCCCGATGGCCACAGCGTGGGAATTGCATCGATCCTGGCCGGAGGCGAAATTTTGCGTTATCCCGGACGCCGGGCACAGCGCTTTCGAACCTGCCATTGCCGCGGAACTCGTCAAGGCGACCGACTCTTTTCGAACAAAGAATAAAAATTTATAAAAATCAGTATCTTATGAAATATTCTAACAGCCCGATCTGGAGGTGAAATTCAATTTGTAAAGAATTCAGGCACTTAGAAATTTAAGCGCATTATTTGTTGGTTTTTGCTTGCCGATGGCCGATCTGTAATCTACGGTTGAAGGGAGACGCGAATAATTTGTTGGCTCAATTGAAAGGAGATTCTATGTTCGAAAAAGAGCAGAGCACTGTCGATGTGTTGTTATCAGAAAGCAGTGCGTTCCGGCGTTTATATGACAAGCACACCGTTTTGAAATTAAAAGTACAAGATGCCAACGGTGTCGTTCGCGCATTGGAGCAACTAGATCTAGAAGAACTCAAAAAGGAAAAACTTTCACTCAAAGACCAAATGGCGACACTGATAAAGGACTACCACTCAATGCACGCCTGAGTAGTCAATATTTAGCCCATAAATTACGGCCGCACCTGACAACGGGTTCGGCGTTCTAGCCAACCACTTTAAGTGCTGATTCCGTGGAACGTCGTATTACCGTCGACGGCGCGGCTGGACTTCGCCCTCCCTCAATCCGCCGAGCGTAGGCCCGATTAGCCTTCTTGGTCGAAGTCGGATGCCGGACCGGCAACGCGACAACGAGTGTCGTCCAGACCAAGTTTACGGCCTAGGATATTCGTCCCGAGTACCAACGACACACATTTGACGAGCGCGAATCGAGGCGATGGACGTTCACCCAAAGCCAGGTTCTGCCGTGATGCTGAGGCGCTCCACCAGCACGTATTCCAACATACGTCTGATCGCGGTTGCTACCATCTTGGGTATTGCCACGGTCGCTTTCAGCATTGAAGTTCTCCTAGGTGAGAATTATTTTCGCTCATAGAACGCCACGTTCTACGGCGTTCATCTCGAACGTCGATATGATTTTTCTCTGTCACGGCACGCTTATCTTGGAGGAGAATTCGTATAGAATAGACAGTCATAAGTGACAGAATTTTTATAACTAACCTTCCAAGGATGCGACTATGAAATTGCAGCAACTCAGATACATTTGGGAGGTCTCCAAACACGAGCTAAATGTATCGGCAACCGCGGAAAGTATGTATACGTCGCAACCCGGTGTGAGCAAGCAGATTCGACTGCTTGAAGACGAACTCGGCGTGCAGATATTCCGACGTAGCGGCAAACATCTGACGGAAATAACTCCGGCAGGCCAGGAAATTATTCAGGTTTCAGGGCTGATTCTCGGCGAGGTTGAGAATATTAAACGCATTGCTGCGGAGCATTGCGACGACAGTAGAGGCAGCCTTTCGATCGCAACGACCCATACCCAAGCGCGCTACGTACTGCCGCCAACGATCGAAAAATTTATCAAAGACTATCCGCATGTCTCTTTGCACATGCACCAAGGGACGCCAATGCAAATATCGGAATTGGCGGCGAATCGTAACGTGGATTTCGCTATTGCGACGGAAGCTTTGGAATTGTTCGACGATTTAATCATGTTGCCGTGTTACCGGTGGAATCGCAGCATCGTCGTTCCTGACGGCCATCCGCTTACATCGATGGACAAAGTCACCCTCGAAGCCATCGCACAGTACCCCATTGTGACCTATGTTTTTGGGTTCACCGGGCGTTCGCAATTGGACCATGCTTTTCACGAAGTTGGCCTGTCGCCCAAAGTCGTGTTCACGGCGGTCGATGCCGATGTCATCAAAACCTACGTAAAACTGGGGCTCGGCATTGGGATCGTTGCAACACTTGCTTATGACCCACTCGTCGACAAGGGATTGAAAGCGCTCGACGCGAGTCACTTATTTGATTACAGCGTTACCAAGATCGGATTCCGTCGAGGATCCTTCATGCGCGCTTACATGCTCGATTTCATCACCTTATTCGCGCCGCATTTGAACCGCGACGTCATTCAAAAAGCGCTTGAATTACGGACGAAGGAAGAGATCGATAAATTGATTCCCGAGTCCAGTTTGCCGAGCTGTTAGCGCGGAAGAATCGAGAATTTGGCGCCAGTTCGTTAACACGGCAGTGCATCTAGATTTAGGAGCACGCAGTCTCGTAGGTAGCGCGATCCGGTACGATCTGATTCAATACTTCGGCGACAAATTTAAAATATACCGTGTACACCGAGATTTCTCCGCCGTCGTGTTCGACGACGAAAAAAGGCGCTCGCTCAACGCCGTAGGCATTGGCTAGGTGATTGCCCGCGCTATTGGCATCGCGCTGGTCGGCAATCAAAACCGTGTCGATCGCAGACCAATGGCCGCTGTCATGCAATCGTTGCTCGACGTCTGCACACTTGCGGCATGCTTCCCCGGTGACAGTAATCTTCTTTACGAACGTGATGTGCATGACAGTATCCTCGAGATTCGGCGTAGCGTCGCCAAGATACTATCGAGAACTTCTGTGGATAAAAAATATCAAATTCAACTATTGATAGACCTTACTGCTATTAGAGCGCGCGTCGTTGCATCGGTTCTCGCGTTGTTCGCAACGCGTATCGGTCGACAGCTCGCTTTACGACTGTAGTAACGCGCTGAGGTGGCGGTGCGGTACGAACGTCCCATGCGAAGATAGATCGGTAAAGCGTATCCGACCGTCGTCTACTTGTTCAATGATGAGGTGGATCCGAGAAACGTCGCGATAGATGTTATCGATGACGACATTGCAGACGCTGTCCCGGCCGATAATATTTTTACCTTCCTGTAACGGATATTCTCGATTTTGATCATCGATTATGAGTAACTGAT
>JBLFWZ010000368.1:0-3682 GCA_047611905.1 Gammaproteobacteria bacterium
GTAACGTCCAATCGATAATTTCTCGTGACGACAAAGTGAAGCCGCGATGTTCTACACCTAGGCGCTGCGCGAGTTCACAGATTAGCTCGTGGTTCGATCGGCACCCATCGGGCGGCTCAACAATTTGGGGCCCAAGAATAATGTGTTGATGCCCACCACCTTGATAAACGTCGTCGTGTTCCAGAAACATCGTTGCCGGTAACACGATGTCCGCCATTTGGGCTGTTTCCGTCATGAATTGTTCGTGTACGCAGACAAACAAATCGTCGCGAGCGAAGCCTCGTCTGACCGTGTTCTGGTCGGGCGCGACGGACATCGGGTTCGTATTTTGAATGAGCATCGCAGTTACTGGCGGTCCCCCACGAAGCGCGAATGACTCACCCGTTAGCACCGCACCAATGCGCGATTGATCGAGTAGTCGTACATCGCGTTCACGTACATCTAGACCCTCGATCAACGTTTTATCCCAGTGAAAAATGGCGCCGTTATTATGGAAAGCGCCGCCACCCTCGTGCAACCAAGCGCCCGTGACTGCTGGAATGCACAGCGCGGCATGCATGTTCGACACACCGTTGCGCTGGCGGGAAAACCCATAGCCTAAGCGAAAGTAGCAACGCTGCGTGGCCCCGACCAGGCTCGCGAATGCCTCAATTTGTGCGGCTGGGACACCGCAAATCGTCTCTGCCCATTGAGGGGTTCGAGTTTTAAGATGACTCTCGAGTTCCTGCGGACAGTCGGTGTAGCGTTCAAGATAATCCCAGTTCGCAAGCCCATCACGAAATAGCACATGCATGACGGCACAGGCGAACGCACCATCGGTGCCAGGTCGCACGCAAATAAAACTGTCTGCTTGCTTGGCGGTTGCATTCAAGTAGGTATCGATTACGACAATCTTTGCGCCACGATCGCGCCGCGCCTGCAAAGCATGAACCATCACATTTACTTGCGTACTCGCCGCATTGGTTCCCCAAATGACGACGACATCGGCGCGCGCCATTTCGCGCGGATCCGAACCCGCCAATTTACCCGTACCGGCAATAAAACCGTTCCAGGCAGAAGTTACGCAAATCGTGCCGTGCTCACCGGAATATTTTTTCGCGTGACGTAAGCGGTTAATACCGTCGCGCATAACCAAGCCCATCGTGCCGGCGTAATAGTACGGCCACACAGCTTCGGCACCGTCGGCTTGCTCGGCGCGCAAAAACTGCTCGGCAACTTCATCAAGCGCATCGCTCCAACTAATTGGTGCAAACTCACCACCGCCCTTAGCGCCGGTGCGGCGCAAGGGCTGCGTTAGTCGATCTGGGTGATGAATACGCTCGGCATAGCGGGCGACTTTGCTACAAATTACTCCAGCCGTGTAACTGTTATCTGGCGCACCGCGGATCTTACCGATTCGCCCAGGTCCAAGCTTTTCAACCTCGAGAGCGCATGTAGACGGGCAATCGTGCGGACAAGCGCTCGAATGTATTTCTGGGACGACATTCATCGTAGGGTTCGCGGCTCCCGGCAATTAAGTAGGCCAAACTGGCCCTAGTCTAATTTAGGTGCCTTGCAATATGCCGAATCGAATCGGCCGAGGCAAACTAAACAACCGTGTCGGCCCGAGTTTCGATTACAATTTGAGTTCGGCCATTACTTAAACTCTCGAAGCCACTATGAAAAAACTCTTCTTCATAATGCTGATGCTCAGCGTGACCGGTTGCTACCATTATCCCGAGGCGATTAACTTCAAGAAAGTTGAATTTCCCACGTTAAGTCTAAAAGGGCTGCTCGGCGACGAAATACGAATGACACCCGAACATATGATGTTCGTCAAAACCGCTGCGGTGATTTCGCTGGTCGAACAACAACCGCGCCTCCAGTGGGTAGGACCGGATCTAAAACAAAGCAACCTCGAATCGTTGGTTCTCGATGACTGGAGCGCGACGGCGACGGTCACCACTCTGATCGAAGAACGGCTAAAGAAGCAAGGCATTGCGGTAGTCGGCATTAATAATGACCTTACGGCAAAAGAAGCGTATTCGAGCAGTGCAAGCTTCGCCGAACCCGAACGTGTCCGCATGAGGTTACTCGCGGCTGCCACCGCACGCGGCGTTGACATGCTCGTCGTGATCTATCGGCAACAGGTTAGAGACTTCATGTCCGACTCGTCGCAAAAAGTGACTGGCTACGGATTGTTCAAACGGCATTCAGATCATGACGTTTACGCCTACGGTGTGGTTCACATTGAGGCACTCAATGTCGAAAGAGGCTACGTCATGGGCAAATCCAATGCTGAAGTAAAAGTCGCGCTAGGTTCGGATTCATGGCAGAAGAATTTTGAAACAGACGATGGCCCGTTTCGATTAAGCCCGGTCCGTTCAGTGAAGATACGAGACGGAATCCTTAAAGCGCTTTCAGATGCGTCGATGATCGCAGCACAAGAAGCCGGTATTTCAAATTGACGGCCCGAAGGAGGCTCGTCTAAAGCGTAGAAATCTAGACGACCCCTTCTACTTCGGCATTCGGAGTTCAGACGAGGGCGAATATTCGCCCGACCTCGACAGAGCGCAACGCGTGTTAATAACCCACTAGCGGCGGTTGTTGGGATTTCGTAAAGCAGACCTTCGTAACGTGGAACCTTTGTTCTTGAGACTGGATGACGCGATATGCGCCGCAGTGCGCAACGAAATTACTAAATGAACGTTAAAAGCGAGAAAATACCGACTAATTCATCGCATCGAGTTCTGCCTAATCCATTTAGGGTAGATTCTGCGTTTGCTGGCAAACATAGATTCTGTCTATACAACTGTTGAACTAAACCGCTACGCGGTAGCTTTTCGTCGCTTCGGCGGAATACGGAGTCATCAACCAAACTTCTTAGAGACCACTTCTGGTCTGTTAACTAAGGAGAACGACGATGACACCTCTTCGACAACAAATGATCGATGCGATGACGGTTCGCGGTTTTTCACCGAAAACGCATCGCAGTTATCTATTCGCGGTGACGGACTTGGCGAGTTACTACCGCCGTTCGCCGGATCGCATTACGATTGAAGAACTTCGCGCCTGGTTTTTATATCTCGTTAAAGAGCGACGCTTGAGCGCGGCCAGTTGTCGGCTCTATCTCAATGGGGTGAAGTTTTTCTACCGTCAGGTACTCAAGCGCGCTGAGTTCGATGTCGACATCCCGGTGCCGCGTCGTGCCCAACGTATCCCAGAGCTACTGACACGCAGCGAAGTCCGGGCCATCATCGACGTGTGTACCCCACACAAGCATCAGATGATGCTGATGACCTGCTACGGATGTGGACTGCGGGTAAGCGAACTGGTGCGGTTGCGATTACGCGATATTGATGGCGAGCGGTCGGTGTTACGGATCGAACAAGGTAAGGGGAACAAAGATCGGCTCGTCACCATACCGGCGACTCTATTAACGCAGTTGCGGCAATACTGGCAAGGCCAACGGCCGTCACAGTATCTGTTCCCGCGCTATCGGCAATGGGAGGTACCGCTCGGCGTCTCAACGGCACAAAAAGCCTTCATGCGGGCGAAGCTGACGGCGGGTATCGATAAGATTGGCGGTATCCACAGCCTGCGCCATGCGTGGGCGACCGCTTCAACTGGAAGCGGGCCTCGCGATCCACCAACTGCAATACTTGATGGGTCATCGTAACCTGCAAACGACGCTGCGCTATGT
>JBLFWZ010000369.1:0-3681 GCA_047611905.1 Gammaproteobacteria bacterium
GCGGGGGTTGGGGTGTTGGAGGGGGTTGGGGGTGGGCTTTTATAACACAACGACAACGACCCACCTCCGGACCACCCAACCAAAACGACTTTAGAATACCCCAGCTCCTCTCTCGCATAGCGAACGTATTGTCCGAGATCCGCAATGACCTTTTCCATGATCAAAGCAGTGTCATTCTTCGGGTAACGACTTGCAGCACAGATGACGTGTATTCCTGCGTCCGCCAACGCTTGCGGCATAGGTAACATCTGCAAGGTCGCTGACGGATGCATGAACAAATACACGGTGTCGGATTGCGTCGTTGGCAATAGACGTTGGCCTTCCAATGTCACCATGCCTTGAGAGCCCGAGAACCCATAGGTTTCGACAAACTTTGCTGTTTCTGCAAATCGAATGACGATCGGCTGCCGCTCCCATGTTGCGTTCTCTGCTGGGATCATATTGCGTAGTCTCTTGTTGGTGGCGATTTAGGAACCAGACTAACCCTAGCATCAGGTGTTCGGAAAACTCAATGAATTCTTGGTCCGGGCGAGAGCGCAATTTGCTTTGGAGGGCTTAAGATTTCGCCAACAGAGTCGCTAACCGGCTTAACAATAGTCATTCGAAATGCGTAGTGAACGGAGGAACATGAATTATGTCATTGGACCACAACCGATTCTTGATGCAGCTAGATACATTTCGTCGCGACATAAACCGCGAAATTATGGGTTCCTCATTTGAGCGGCTTGGGCGTGAGGAATTGGAACCATTGGTGCGGCTTGTCGCTACGGCGCGCTGCGCCTACATCAAGGAATTGCTAAATATTGCCGCGAATCACAGCGCTGCTGGCGCGAGCCCCGAACAATTAGCTGCTTTACGCGAAAAACGCGAAACATTTGAAGATCTAGTCGTGGCGGCGAATGCTCTCGAGACAGTAATCGAACGCGGTTATCTCGACGTCGCGTCGATTTAAATGAGCGCGGTTCGAGCCTACTAAAACCAGTAATGTTGATTTTTTAACGCTGCACATCCCAACTATCCCAATAAGTTACCTCACGAACCGGCAAGCGTTTGGCCGGAAATAGATCGCCGCCGTTAAGCCAAGCGACGGGCAGAAGCACGGCCTGGGTATAGGTATCAGGCACGCCAAGTAGTTCTCTGATTTCAGCCTCGTACATTAACGTAAACGTTGTCCACGCAGAAGCAACGCCGCGCGCACGTAAGGCCAGCATTAATGACCAAGCGGCCGGTAATATCGAACCCCATTTTGATCCCTGAGTGAACACGTCTTCGCTTTCGAAGCGACCTTCCAAGAACGGAATAATGTGCACGGGAACACGGTGCAGATTGTCGATTAAATGGACGGCAGATTTAATCACTTGCGGCATTTGTTGTTGCCGAAGATCGTCCTCGCCATAGTCGCGGCCACCTTGGACTCGGGGATTCGTGAGACCGGTGTCTCCAGCCATGTAGCGTTTTGCACCGGCCCGATAAAGTTCCGCGATGCGCTCACGCTTAGCTTGATCGGTGACGACAATGAAACGCCAAGTCTGCGAGTTACCCCCTGTCGGCGCCTGGATTGCGACATCAATCGCGGCTTCAATTAATGATTGGGGTACTGGCCGCTCTAAGTCCAAGCGCAAGCGTACACTGCGCGTGGTTCTGAGCACTTGGTCGGCAGATGTGATGTGAATCGTCGAGTCGAAGTCGTCTGTCATTTTGGAGTCGCTCGCCTAGTTGATTATGCGGGCCCACAGTTTCGCATAGGCGCGCCTGCATCGACATCAATCAATCTATCTATCGTTCGTTTGCTTGCGTCTGTTGTATACAAAGACGAGCGCATCAACGATAGTTTCGATATTCGCAAACCCTTCGCGTTACGTTTGCTCGGGCTAGTGTGCGAACGCTAAGTAATCTTGCCGCCACGAATCGTCGATTGCTACAAACCGGTCCCTCAGGCATTAGAATCATCGCACGAGCAAGGCATTGTTGGGCTAATGAGTCAGCTGTTCGAGTTTTCCAATAAAAGACTATGAGACACCTTGGTATGTGCCGCCTAAGTAAGGTTCGGGCGAGAATAAGACTTTGACAAGCGTTGCGTTCTCATCCGTGTGGATTTTTCTGATCGTGCTAGGGGGTTTGCTCGGTGGCTATGTCGCCAGCGTGGCCCGTCAGCCCGCGGACCTGTTGGTTGTTCAAGCAACAACTGCCGAATTCGGCCCGGTCCGAGAGATTGCCTTATGGACGTTACGCCGCCACGACAGTTGCCGAGATGAGGATTTTCTGCCGGCATCGCCTATCGGTTTTCTTATTGCAGGATGGGACGACGGTGAGAATGGTTCGCGGTCTGCGCAATTACTTGAAGCCATGATCGACCTCGGGTGTAACGTCAATGCGGTTGGGGCAAGCGGCCTGACGCCGTTACACAGCGCAATCTTATTCAATAATTTGCCTGCGACTACATTATTACTACATCACGGCGCGGATCCTCAGCTCACAACAACGATTGATAAAGGCGAGGCCAAAATCACGATCGGCTTGGATGCCCGCGCTTTCGCAATCTATCTGGACGAAGCCAGCGGCGAAGACAGAAGCACCATTGTTCAGCTATTAGACGAAGCCAATAACAATATCTGACTTGAGCCGGCAGACACCGCAAGCTCGCGCACCCGAGTTCGCCGTGTCTGCCTAAGTCGAGTCTTACTCTCCGGTCAGAAAGAACACGCTATCTAGTCCTTGTTCACGTGTCGGAATGAGCGCCTGGTATTCGGGAGATTCATACCATTTTTTTGCCGCAGCCTTATCTGCAAACTTAATCACAACACAAATATTGTGATCGCTCGCGCCACTCAGTATTTCTGACGGGCCTCGAGAAATTACTTCGCCGCCGAATTGGCCAACGATGGGGCCGGCTGCAGCACCATATTCTTGCATTTTTTCGCCGTTAGTGACGTGACCGTGGACGATGACATATCCGCTCATTATGAATTCTCCAAAAAATACGTAGGGGTTTAAAGTACATCCGAGGATGCGCGATGTGTCTATTCTATGGGCATCGGGAATTTCTCGCTATGACCGAACGTCGCTCTATCGGTCGACTAGATGCCAGCGGCCGATTACCGTACATTCATCGCCTTGCCAACCATTTCGGAGACCTACATGTTGCGAATTTTAATCGTCAGCGCCTGCCTGTTCCTCGTGGCGCTACATCCGGCTGCTGCCGAAACGATCGTTGATGACACGTCGCTCACAGCCGTTGGCGACGGCGAAAACTGGCTCGCATACGGGCGAAATTATTCCGAGCAACGGTTTAGCCCCCTAATCCAAATAAACGATAAGAACGTCGGTAACGTCGGTATCGAATGGTATCTAGATTTGCCCAACGATCGTTCGCTAACCGGAACACCATTAGCGGTGGATGGAATTTTGTATTTCAACGGCAGTTACAACGTGATCCGCGCGGTCGATGCGAAGAGCGGCAAGCTGCTTTGGGAGTATGACCCAAAAGTTATTGAGCATGCCGGCGAACGATTACGCATCATGTGGGATTGGAATCGAGGCATCGCGTTTTGGAAAGGTAAAGTGATTACGGCAACCATTGACGGTCGATTGATTGCGATCGACGCCAAATCAGGCAAGGAAATTTGGACAACGCAAACCTACGACCCCAGCTTGCCGATGGTCATCACCGGCGCACCTCAA
>JBLFWZ010000370.1:0-3658 GCA_047611905.1 Gammaproteobacteria bacterium
GCGACTCATCTGCGCTTCGGCGCCGGCGCACGTAAATCCGCACATCGTGCCTACCGTGTCGTGGTCGTGCATGTTTTGATGCCAATTTTGTTCCGCGAGATCGTGTCCGGATGAAAAATTCTTACCGTTGGCCGCGAGAATAATTACTCGGATATCTTCGTCGTGCGCCGCGCGGTCAAACGCTGCATTCAATTCGTATAAGAATTGCGTATCTTGCGCGTTGGCGGTTTCGGGCCGGTTGAGCACAATGCGGGCGATTCCATCTTCTGGTGTTTCAAACAAGATATAGGTACTTTCCGTTTTTGCGTCCATGGTCTCTCCTCAGTTAGGCGCTAACACTTTTATCCGCGTCACTCGATCAAATGAAGCTCGGCCACGCGCGTGATTGTCAGTGGAACCGTTATCGTACGATTATTATCGATCTCGTGAGCCGGCCGTTGTTCGGCGCGACTCGCTATGATTCTACGCAATCTCCGTGTACGCGGTACTCATTATTGGAGATTCACGTGTCACTAGTGTCGGATCTGGGGCCGAGGGTGTCGACCCTGAATTGTCGCTCCATTGCACCGCACAAATTGTCTCCTGCCGAATACAAACCCGATTGGCAATTTACTCGCGCTGTGTACTTTTAATACGGCATACTTCAGCTCACCATGTGGGGAGCGGTTCCCAGACGCGAAATAGCAAAAGGAGAAAATTATGGCTGCACGAAAAGTACGACGTTTAGTCACCGGACATGACACGAACGGCAAATCCAAATTCATAATGGACGGCGATGCACCTACGGTGCTCGAAATAGAAGCTATGGGTGGATTAACGTCGACCGACTTGTGGGAAACATTCGACTCACCGGCCGATAATTCAGGTGACAAAGACAACTCGGACCGTGCGGTGCATTTAGAACCAAACGCCACCGGTTCGATCTTCAGAATCGTCGACTTTCCACCAGACTCCGCCTGGAAAGACTCCGCCAACGGCGCAGCCGCGTTTGCCGCAATGCAGGCAAGTCACGCGGCTGATGAATCGAGCGACGACCCCGGCATGCACAAAACCGACACCGTCGATTACGCGTTGGTTCTCAATGGTGAAATTTGGGCCGTTATGGACACCGACGAACGCCTCATGAAAGCAGGCGACGCGCTTATCCAGCGCGGCACGAATCACGCTTGGTCGAATCGAACTGAAGTGCCGTGTCAGGTGATGTTTGTCTTGAGTGGTGCCAAACCCGTCTAGATCTCTACAGATGCCCTGGTCCGTCGGCGTTAGCCCAGCCTTCGGACAGAGGCACTAAATAGAACATCTCGACTCGACGAGTCGCGAACTTCCAGGAACCGGCAATCTTCTCGTAGGTATCATGAAGGCGGCCCGCTCCGATCAGGCTTTCGCTACCACGCGTCGCTCGGTTCTCGAGCGAACAAAAACCATGCGCGCTATTCCCACTAATACGGATCATGTGATTCGTGAAAAACGGCTTTACGGAGAGCGGCCAAGTCGTCTCGTAAAAAGCCTTCATTGCTTGATGTCCCGTGATCACATTGCCGCCGACGGAGGTGAAATCTACCGACCCGGTCTCTATGAATAGACTCATTAAGCGTCCGGCATCTTGGGCTTCGATAGCGAGCCCGTACTCGTAGGTTAGTTCGCGAATCATTTCTCGATTCCAAAGTTCTTCGACCATTTCTTCTTGAGTCATTTTAATCTCCGTTCAACGGCTGGGATGCACATAACTTTGTCTCTCAGTTTGCTCAGATAGTGTTCACGCTTCGTATCTCTCATTTCGAGAGATACGGATCGATTAGTCCACCAGCGGCACTCGACGTACCTATCTTAGTAGGTCTGAACCATCGATTCACTGCTAAGCTGACCCAGCGAGTGCTTCGTGATTGCCAACGGCGACGGACCCTGAATCGCGCAGAGCTATCGCCACCGCAGGAGTAAGCAGCATGTGGGTCCTTGGAAACGACTAACAACCGCAACGTCGGGAGATTGAAATGATTGGAGTGATGTTGTTGTTTGTTGGTTGCCTACTACTCATTAATGGGTTGGGCGGCTTGGACAAGGTCGAAGCCAAATCAATGGCAGTTCTAAATTTCATGATCGGCGGACTCGGTCTAGTCGCGAGCCTTTTACAACTAACCCGTGCCGACTCACCCGCAGATTTCTTTGCCGCTGCCTCCTTGTTACTGTTTACGTTTACTTACCTCTATGTCGCGATCTGCATCTGGCTCGATCTGGACATGCGTGGTTTCGGTTGGTTTTGCTTTTTCGTTGCGTTCACCACGATCCCTTATTCACTGATGAGTTTCCAGAATAACGATCCGCGATTCGGTGTCTTTTGGATCATCTGGGGTGCGATGTGGTTTATGTTTTATTTGGCCAATGTGCGAAAAACTGATTTTGGCAAATTCCTGCCGTATACCGTGATCACCGTCGGTGTGTTCACTTGCTGGATACCTGGTTTACTCATATTGACAGAGCGCTGGTAGTAATTAGATAACGGCAGACCATTTAAGGCGCTTCTTTCCTGCTTCTGTGCTCATCCCGGCATCGAAGATTGCTGCCCATAAGAACGATCTTCCAGTAGCCCGTCTCGTCAAAACGCCGCGGCAAACCTCACTTAATATTGGGCCCGACACCGGTAACTATGCCAACTGAATCACATTTTCGTTCGCATTCGAATTTTCCGTTGCATCGATTTTCGAATCGTCCACGTATTGACTACTACATGGATGTTGAATGATTGAGCATGCCGATTGAACTTGCCGCTATTGGCACACTCAATTTCTTTACGCTTCGCTTCTGTTAAAGATTTACGAATTCGTCCGGGTCGCTAGACGAGGGAACTTCAACATGACACAGCATGGCTGACCGGCAGGGCCACGACCGCGACGAACGCCGTTGGTCGACGTGGATGGCGGCCGCGAATGGTGGTGATAAAACTGCCTACAAGCAATTGCTCACGGAGCTTGCAGGAGTCATTGAGGCTTATGTGCGATATCGATTCGGCAACTTGCACCTGCTCGAGGATTGCGTCCAGGAGGCGATGATCGACGGTGCGCGCATGCTCGACCGTGTGGAACCAGACCATCGTGATGCGGTCGCGCTGACACAATATGCCGGCTATTCCGTGCCAGAAGCAGCGCAGCGACTCGGCGTTTCGGAGAGCGCCTTGAAGGCGCGGCTGCGTCGCGGATTGCTCGCGATACGGAAACGACTCGAAGCTGAAGAGATACCGCTATGAAAAGCGATACTAATAAACGCGAACAATTGATCGGCGACCTCGTCGCCGATCTAGAGCCCGCTCCCAGGGCCGGTAAAACATGGGCGAAAAGCCTCATGTGGCTTTGTGGGGCCTCGATCGCAACTATTGGACTCATGTTGTTCAGGGGGCCTTTTCGTCCTGGTTTCATTGACCAGTTATTGACCCATCCGCACTTCGCGATCGAATCGGCGATCGGTATATCCGCAATCGTTGTAGGAGCATTCGCCGCCTATCGATCCGCGATACCCAGTAGCGACTCGCGTCTCCGGCAAGCGGCGCTACCATTCGGACTCGTCATCTTATGGACGGGGTTTTATATCTATGGACTAACAGACCCTGCGATTCCTGCATCCATGACCGGAAAGCGTGAACATTGCTATATCGAAGTGTTCCTCG
>JBLFWZ010000371.1:0-3622 GCA_047611905.1 Gammaproteobacteria bacterium
AGATCGACGCCGACGGCACTAAATCGGAGTGGCAAGAAACACTTGAGGTGTGCGTGAAAGCACTGACAATGCCGGAGGTCGAACACCATGGTCGGTTCTACAATATTGAACCGACGACAGTTTGGCCACGCTTGTACCAGGCAGAATTCCCACCTATTCACGTCTCGGCAACCAGCATCGGTACACATGCTACCGCGGGAAAACTCGGCATCGGTGCGATGAACGCTTCGCCATTCGGGTGGGAGTATCAGCGTGACTGCATCAAGGCGTTCAAGGACGGGTTGGCGGAGGCAACCCCGCTACCAGGAACTACGATAAACAACACCATGTCGTTTTGCGTGGTCGGTGTTCATTGCGCGGCAACAAAAGAGCAGGCGTTGTATGAAGCCCGTCCGTCGTCATTAGGTTTCGCGAAATTTCTGATGACCTTCTATGCAGCAATTGGCGAGACGAGTCCCGAATATGCTTATCTCGCGGACGTGAAGAAAACACTTGGAGATCATGCAGACGACCTGCCCTATTTGGTCGATGCGCTACCGTGGTTTCTGATCGGCACCCCAGACGATATTATCGAAAGAATTCGCGTATACGAGAATATGGGTGTCGATGAAGTTATTTTGCGAATGGACGGTCACGGCCATCGAAAAATCATGGAGAGCATCGAAATGTTCGGGAAGTACGTGCTTCCCGAGTTTAAAAACCCCGCCAACGTTGTTCGTAGCACGCAGTATGAAGACGCAGGTGTGATGGCAAACCCTTACATGCTCTAGTCAACCCGGCGTTCATATTTTCACGGATAGATTAATTTAGAAACAGGGTCTCGCCACCCTATGTAAAAGTAGCTACGGTCGGGCACGGGCGTATCAATTGCAATCAACAACGCAACATTACCGATACCGTTAAACGTTAAAGGGGTCGGTGTCAACTGATTCCTATTCTCACTTACACGGCATTTTCATCGTCGTCCTCACAATGTCGCTGTAGGATCGGACGCCCTCGCTTTGCATTCCCGATTTCTCTGCCCAAGGCGCGTTCGATCCGTGCTTTGAACTTGTGGTCACCGACCGGCATCGAGAACCTGGTAGCCGTTCGAATAGTGCGAATATCTTTTTCGTCCAGATGCGCAGCGAATAATGCCCGATAAGCGTCGCGACATTTGTCTTCTGTTGCACCAAGTTGACGATAGATCGCGTGCGGGGTCACGAGATTGTCGGCTATACCGAGCGCATTGTTACGGTAGCTGGACCAGCGATAGTCAGCGGGGTGCTGTACCATTTTAGCGGCGACCGGATTCAGTTCGATGTAGCGATAGCACGACAACAGGTAGCTCTCTGCATCAACCAGGCTTGATCCGTGCCGACTCTGCCATAACGTTCCGTATCGTCGATGAATCTTGTTGATGGTTTGCACGTAACGCCGCCCGAGCGATTGCATCACCCGCGATATCCCTTCACGGTCTGATGGCGTCATGAGTAGATGCACGTGGTTTGTCATCAGGACGTAAGCGTGAACTGCTACTCGATAGCGCGTGCAGGCGTCGGCAAGGCAGTCCAAATAAAATTTATTGTCCGAGCACGCGAAAAAACACGCCTCGCGATTGTTGCCGCGTTGCGTGACATGGCAAGGCACGCCGGGAAGGTACATCCGTGGTTTTCTAGGCATCGCGATTCCTTTCGCTCGACAGTCATCCTGGACCCGACCCAGATACTACCATGCCGCACTATGAGCGCGATTGATTATCAGTTGTCACCGACCCCTTTTCCTATCGACCCCTTTTCCTGCGAATGATTATCAGTTGTCACCGACCCCTTTTCCTCTCTTTTCCTGCGAATGATTATCAGTTGTCACCGACCCCTTTTCCTCGACCCCTTTTCCTGAGGAGGGGCAAGTCAGTCTCGCGTTGCTCCATCAGTTCCGCCCTCAACAACGCAACATTACCGATACAACGAAATACAAGACCTTAACCACCTGAGCTAAATGACTAACGAATAAATCCGGCTAAATTTTCGTCGCCCGACTCATCAAATAATCCTGGCGCACAACGTTATCCGCAAAATAGATCGACACTAGGTTTTCTAATTCTGCGCGAAACTGAGCGAGACGATCTGCATCCTCGACCAGCGATTCGACCAATCGTGACACCGGCCCTGCGTTCGCTTCCATGAACAGGCGAACATGCGCCGGACTGAGCCCAGGAAGTCGCAAAGTTCTTCGGTCGAAGGTGAGGTTAACAACCGCATCGCCGAGGTACCGTTGTACTGTGTTCGGATCGCCCCATGCTACGGGTGATGAAGCAGCCGCCGGCGGCGGCGGAAGATAGCCACCAATTAACTTGAACATCCGCCCTGTAAAGAGCTCTGGTGGCCACGTCGAAAAAGCAATGACACCGCCCGGCCTCAGCACGCGTAGCATCTCGCTGGTCGTTATCTCGTGGCGCGGACCGAACATATGGCCAAATTGACTGACGACAGCGTCGAAACTCGCATCGTCGAATGGGAGATTCTCAACATCGCCCTCGAGAAACTCAATAGATGCACCAGCCAATTCAGCGTTCTCATTAGCTCGTGCGAGCAACGCGGGTGTTAAATCGAGACCGACTACCACGGCACCGGCTCGCGCCGCGGTTACCGCAACGACACCTGTACCGCAACCAACGTCAAGCACACGCTGGCCTTTTTCTAAACCGGCAAACTTCACCAACATCGGCGCAACAGGGCCAGTCGTTGTTTCGAACGGCGCGAATGTCGACCATCCTTCGCGCGCCGCTTCTTTCATCTTCGCAATGGGATCCATTAACCTTTCTCCAAATAAATTACAGAAGTCTTTTTACTTTTTGTATCGAAAATTTCAAATCGCGCTAAAAAGCGGGCCGCGATTGGGTTATTCGGCGCACCATAATCGGATGGATTTGTAGCCCACGGCAAGATCTCCTTTGGTGAAGGATCTATTCGACATTACAATGGCTGAGACCGAACCGAAAGTAGATCTAAACTGCATATTGAATTATTTCTAGTGGAAGCCTGCGCCAGTGTTACTGGCGCTCTGGATTTAATCATTCAATCGTTAGCGTTCAACGTAACTTAATTTGTCAAAACCAAACAACGTCCAAGTGGTTAGTAACGCGAGCTACGTAATTTTACGTCTGCAGACGACCATGCCTTGTCAAAGCGTCTGCCGATTTCATCAGCCACGGGCTTATTGCCCTGCGCTTCGAGCGACAGCTTCAAGCCGAACAAGCTAAAACCGTTATCCGGATTGCGGCGTAGATCGTCCCAATAAACGGCTTCCGCCTCCGCTGGCAAATTCGCGTCCATGAGCAATGCGCCGAGTACGTGACGCACCGGAAAATACCAGTCGGGCGGTTCGTTATACAACAGAGTGTCTTCGAGCCGCGCCGCACGTTCGAGATGCGCTATCCCGGCATGCACGTCTCCAGATTTCGCCACGTGTTCGCCGCGCAAAACCAGTTCAGCGATGTGCAGTAAGGTTCCCGCCGCAGCGAAGCCGACATGATAAGCCTCGTCCTTCTGTACTTCTTCGCGGATCCCGGTGAGCCGGTAGAGCTCGTCCGCGGCCTGGTCCAAATCTCCTTTGTGCGCGAACGCAAGGCCGCGCGCGTAAT
>JBLFWZ010000372.1:0-3620 GCA_047611905.1 Gammaproteobacteria bacterium
CCCGTGAGCAAGGCAAGCGATATCAGACAACGTGCGTTATCAGTGCCGTGGATATGTTGCGATATACCCATACCCCAAAAAATCATGGAGGCTTTCGAACGTGCATAGATTCTTGCAACCTCGCGGATCGTCTCGGCCGCGATACCGCAAATTGGCGAGACGACCTCGGGACTGTATTCTTTAACGCAGTCGCGCAACGCGTTAAATCCTTCGGTATATTTCTCGATGTACGCGAGGTTATGCAGACCCTCTTCGATAATGGTATGCATCATGCTGTTCAGCAAGGGAACGTCGGTGTCGGACCGGAACTGCAAAAAGTAATCCGCATGGCGCGCGAGATCGGAACGATAGGGGTCGAGAATGATTAATGTTTTTCCGCTTTGCACCGCGTTCTTCATGAACGTTGCCGCCACCGGATGATTGACGCTCGGTTTAGCGCCAATGATCAAAATAACATCGGCCTCACTGACGTCAGCCACTTGATTCGATACGGACCCCGAGCCGATCGTCTCTAACATCGCAGCGACCGACGAGGCGTGACATAGGCGAGTGCAATGATCGACGTTGTTCGTGCCAAACCCCGTACGGATCAGCTTTTGAAACAAATATGCCTCTTCATTGGATCCCTTCGCCGAGCCAAACCCAGCCAGCGCCGACGGCCCTGCTTCTGTTCGAATTTTGGTGAATCCTGCGGCTGCGAAATCCAGGGCTTCGTCCCACGACGCTTCACGAAATGTCTTGTCGATATCTGAAGGCGATATTATATCGCTAGTTTTCGCCACACCCTGGCGACGAATTAGCGGCTTGGTGAGTCGCTCCGGGTTATGCACGTAGTCAAAGCCGTAGCGACCTTTGACGCACAAGCGGCTTCGATTAGAGGGGCCATCGCGTCCCTGAACGAATTGAATACGTTCATCTTTAACATGGTAGCTAAGCAGGCAGCCGACCCCGCAATACGGGCAGGCGGATTCCACCACCCGATCGGCGGTGGTGCCGCCGATGTCTGCTGCCGGCATTAAAGCGCCAGTCGGGCATGCCTGCACGCACTCCCCACAACTGACGCAGGTGCTGTCGCCCATGGGATCGTTTAAATCAAATACTATCTGCGACGCCGAGCCGCGATAGGCGAAACCGATTACATCATTTACTTGTTCTTCACGGCACGCACGCACACACCGTGTGCATTGAATGCAGGCGTCTAGGTTGACTGAAATTGCGGGATTCGAATTATCACGCTCCGGTTGTGCGCGCCGACTAAACCTTGGTTGCGCTATGCCTAAAGCGTCGCACCAATGATCGAGTTCCGAAGTCGGTGTGTATGGCGATTGCGTTGGCGCCGGCATATCGGACTTCAGTAATTCCAATACAATGCGTTGCGAGTGCTGTGCTCGTTCACTATTCGAGGCCACCCGCATACCCGCGCTTGGCGCGCGGCAGCATGAGGGCGCCAAGCTGCGCTCCCCTTCGATTTCGACGACGCATGCCCGACAATTTCCATCTGCTCGATAGCCTTCTTTGAAACACAAATGTGGGATCTCTATCCCTGCGCGCTGCGCCGCCTGGAGAATTGTCTCGTCTCCTTGTGCCTCCAAATTTAGCCCGTTGAGTTCAAAGGCGGTCGTTTCGTTTTGCATGGC
This sequence comes from Gammaproteobacteria bacterium, assembly GCA_047611905.1. Lineage (GTDB taxonomy): Bacteria > Pseudomonadota > Gammaproteobacteria > UBA11873. The sequence continues at coordinate 1,638 of JBLFWZ010000372.1, forward strand.
CATGGCCTAACTAAATTCCTGGGGAAAATATTTAATGACGCAGCGTAGTGGGTTTGGCGCTGCTTGCCCGAGCCCACATATAGATGCGTCTTGCATCGCCCGAGCGAGCTCTTCCAATAGAGGGGTGTCCCATTCAGATTGCTCCATTAGGTCGACGGCCTTCGCCGTACCGACTCTACAGGGCGTGCACTGGCCGCATGACTCATGTTTGAAAAAGCGCATGGCGTTTACGGCTGCATCACGGGCACTGTCTTGATCGGAGAGGATGATCACTGCAGCTGATCCAATGAAGCAACCTAGTGGTTGCAGCGTTTCGAAATCGAGCGCTTCGTCGCCAAGTTCGGCGGGGAGTATTCCACCGGACGCACCGCCAGGGAAATAACCATAGAATTGATGCCCCGGCAGCATGCCGCCACAATACTCGTCGATTAACTCTCGCACTGAGATGCCGGCGGGCGCTAGATGAACGCCAGGATTATTAACCCGACCACTAACCGAGAAAGATCGTAGTCCGGTGCGGCCGCGTCGTCCGTTTGAGGTAAACCAAGCCGCACCGTTATCGATAATGTCCCGTATCCAATACAGCGTTTCCATGTTGTGTTCGAGTGTCGGTCGAGAGAATAGTCCGACTTCGGCAACATAGGGCGGACGCAGGCGCGGTAGGCCTCTTTTGCCTTCGATAGATTCAATCATCGCGGATTCTTCTCCGCAGATGTAAGCACCAGCACCACGTCGCAATTCGATTAGCGGCAATTCACAAGGTGGATTCTCACGCAGTGCGGATAATTCTTTTTCGAGCGCCAGTCGGCAAGCTGTGTACTCGTCGCGGATATAGATGTAACACGCGCTTGATTCGATTACCCATGCTGCGATCAGCATGCCTTCGAGGAAACGGTGCGGGTCCAGCTCGAGGTAGTGTCTATCTTTAAACGTACCGGGCTCACCTTCGTCGATATTTACTGCGACGACTCTGGGTGCCGGTTGCTCACGTAGAATCGACCATTTCGTGCCGGCCGGGAAACCGGCGCCACCTAGTCCGCGGAGCCCGGAATTTTTAAGTTCATCGATCAGGTCGTCGCGTGTAACAGCATTGGCGTGACACCTACGCAGTAAAGAGTAACCGCCGTGCGCGCAATACTGCGTGTAATTTTTGTGTTGTGTGGGAACTGCGTCTACAGACTTTGCAAAAACCGCTGAGCTCACTGATTCGACCGTTGCGCTTTCAATAGCATTTGCACCGACAACGGCGACCGGAGCTTCCGCACAGCGGCCCACGCAGGGCACCGACTGTATGCGGACGCCGGAGTCGAGCTTAGCAATTAATTCGTTACGCAACTCGTTTGAACCGAAAAGCGAACAACTTATCGAATCACAAATCCGTACGGTGATTGGAGCCGGGGTCGGTTGATCGTCTCGCACAACATCGAAATGATGATAGAACGTCGCCACTTCGTAGACTTCCGCGCTAGAAAGACCCATCTCTTGTGCCAGCGCAACGCAATGCGAACTATGAATGCATCCGAATTTATCTTGTATCAGATGCAGGTACTCAATGAGTAAATCTCTACGTGGTTTTTCTGTACCTAATAGCTTGCGGATCTCCGTCAATGCAACATCATCGATTGCACGGCCGCGTTGCTGTCCCTTGTATCGTCGATACGCTTTGGTCATGGACTCACCTAATATCTCAATAAAGGACGTAAAAATAAGTGTCGGCACTTCGCCAGTTCAGGCCAAATCAAACGTGGTCGGGGACGCGTGTGCAGCCATCGTAGTGAAGCAGTCGAGCGCGTGCGAGTATCGGGCGAATGTGGGACGACACCCCGTAAGAATGACAAAGGGGCAACTGTCGAATGAATGCTGCAAATGATCGGGACTAGCGGGCTGATCGAGCGCAATACAATTGAGCGTTCGAAACGAAGCGCATTGTTGAAAATGAACCACGGTTTGCTCGACCAGATTGAGCTCTGTGCGATTAGATTT
>JBLFWZ010000373.1:0-3610 GCA_047611905.1 Gammaproteobacteria bacterium
CTGTGGCACACGACAAGCAACAAGCGCTCGACGCGCAATACCATCAACACCCTGAACGTTTTGTACGCGGACGACCACGCGTTCCCATGCCGCCCGAGTGCGTCGCCATCAATCCGATCAGTCCCGAACTCCGGGGCACTAGCGTCGACCAAGTTAACTTCCCAACGCTGAGCGCTGCGGGCGCTGTGAAAAAGACATTAACTTTGAAATGACTGTACAAAACAGGTTGACACGTTCCGGGTTCATGGATTTTCCGTTCAGACAGCAACGGCGATTGGGAACTAAGCAATCCCTCTCTGCAGGCGCCCGGGGTGGTCAACTTCGACCAAGGACTAGCAGCTCCGGTAGGTTTAATATCCCTGAACCGGGTACTGTTTTCCTCATGAGTTTAGGCTTAGCGGCAATTGGATTGCGTTTCAATAAAAACACACGGGCGCGAATTTAACAGCCGACGAGCATGCCCAACCTCGGCATAGATGAACGACAGCGCGCTGCGACAGATCTAAGTTGGGTTCGAATCGAATCCACGCAAGCAAGCGAATCTACTGAGGTGCTCGTCAGAAGTCCCGGCCAATAGTCCGTTGGCGGTTATTCGTTTGAAATAATGTCCGACAATGTATTCGTCCGTCATGCCGATAGCACCGTGCAATTGAATCGCCTCTTGTGCCACGAACATCGCCGCCTTGGCACTGCTAACTTTCGCCGCCGAGATACCGTCACTGGCGCCGACAAGGCCAACGTCGTCAACCGTCTGGCGCGCGATTACAAGCGAAGACTCAGCGCGTGTCACGGCAAGTAACATATTGACCAAGCGGTGCTGCAACGCTTGGAAATTGGCGATCTTAGTGCCGAACTGTTCTCTGTCGTTTAAATAGGCATGGGTCTGGCGCAACGCAGTTTGGGTAAGCCCGAGTGTGTCGGAGGCGATAAACAACGTGAAAAGTAACTGAGCAGACTCAATAAGCACTGCCGCATCGACGGCGAACTCTAGACAGCAATCGGTTGCTACCTCAACGTCGCTTAGTACGACGTCTGCAATATCACGACCATCAAAAGTTCGATAACGCTCGATGCGCACGCCAACGCAATCGCTAGGCACGAGAAACAGTTTGAGCAACGAGGGGTCATCGAGAGATCGACAAGACACAATTAGCTGATCGGCAATCCCACCGTCGATCACGGCGAACTTGCGGCCATTCAGTATAAATGAGGCGCCGCGCGGATCGTAGGTCGCCTTAACCTCGCTATTGAAATACGGGCCTGTGCGAACTTCATGATGCGCGAATGCAACGATCGAAGATCCGCCGAGCCACCGTTGTAACAGGTCGTTTCGCGAATCGGACGGGATCGCACCATTCAGTAAATAGCCGATCAGGCTGGTCTGGCTGCAGAACGGTTCAAGTGGCATTCCAGTCGCTAGCGCTTCTACCAATTCACTTTGCAAGCCGTAGCCAAGCGCATGTCCCCCGTTCGATTCATCAACCGCGCCCGCCAACCATCCAAGCTCCGCTATCTCGACCCAGCGCTCGCTGTCGTAGTGTTCGTCACTTTGAAGACGCGCAAGATGCGACGCAGCCGGATAGCGATCGGCGACAAATCGCCTCACGCTATCGAGCAATGCGCTGCGCTCTGCTGATTCGAGTGGCATCATCTAAAAGTTCCTCTTAGGTCCATCGTCGCTTCATTGTGCGGTAGACCAAATTGCGTTGTATTTCGTTGCTACCGCCGTAGATACTCGTCGCGCGATTGTTAAAATAACTCGCCAGCCAACCAACCATTTCGATATCACCGTTGTCTGCGTAGAGCTGATTGTGTGGATGAGTTGCGCAATACAGCGTGTCACTGCCGGCGTTCATTAACGTTAACTCATCGATGCGTTGAACCAATTCAGTCCATTCAATTTTTATAATGTTCGCAGCCCCGAGTACATCTGCACCCTCCTCGGCCAGATGGCCAAGTCGCAATTCGGTCGCCTCGTAAGCCATTAGGTCGATCTCTGTTTGCGCGATACGATCCCAAATTCGCGAGCCTGCCCGTGCAACGCGCGCGCGCTCAATGACCTGATCCAATCGTCGTCTTAGGCGGCCACCCAGTACGAATGCACCCCGTTCGATTTCGAGTAAATACTTGGCTACCGCCCAGCCAACGCCTTCCGGCCCGAGCATCTGTTCTGGAAATACCTCAACTTCGTCGAAGAAGACTTGATTCAACTCATGATCGCCGCCCAGCATTCGAATCGGCTGAATTGATACACCCGGCGCGTCCATGTCGATAAGCACGAAGCTCAGCGCTTCCTTAGAATCATCGTGGCGAGTACGGACTAAGCAAAATATTTTATTCGCAAAGTGCGCATCGGTTGTCCAGATCTTGGAACCATTGACGACATAAACATCACCGCGTCGCTCGGCGAACGTCTTTACATTACCGAGATCCGATCCTGCTCCGGGTTCGGAAAACCCTTGGCACCAATGGTCATCACCGTTGATCAAACGTGGCAAGATCTCTTGCTTTTGCGCTTCACTCCCGAACTGCATCACCGTGAGTCCAACGTACTTTAATCCCATCGGTCTGACGAATGGCGCACCGCGCAATCCCTGCTCGTAGAGCAGAAGGTAATTTTGCATCGCAGACAATCCGCAACCGCCATATTCTTCAGGCCAATCGGCGACATGCCATCGCCTGGGGCGTAACTTCTCCAGCCACTCGTTTGAGCGATGATAGTCGCCGAAGAACATGCGCTGTTCATCGTCGGCGGCGACCAAACTCGAATCAAGATTTTCGTCGAGAAATTCGCGCACCTCGTGCAGGAACGCGCGATCGACGGGCACCAAACTCGCCTCAATTTGTTTCACTGCGAGCGCCTCGAAATCATTCAGCAGCCGCCGGCTTCATGCCCAAGGCTTTCTGCGTCGCTTCGGGTAATCCGGTTGGGTCTAGCAGCAAGTCGTAGAGCTTCAACCAATGGGTATGGGCGAGCTGGTGCAAGTGAAACGCATTTTGCATTGCTAGATCTCGACCTTGCGCATCTTGGCTCGCGTTGATGGCTTTTTTTGTTAACTTCAACGCGAAGCGCGACTTTGATGCAATCTTGCGGGCCATTATCATCGAGGCTTCCTGGAGTTCTTCGCGAGAAACCACTTTATTCACCATGCCGAGTGTCAAGGCGTCTTGTGCGCTTAAGGAGTCGGATGTGAACAACATCTCTTTCGCCTTGCGCGCGCCTACTTCCCATAAATGCGTAAAGTACTCCACCCCGCCCACGCCAAAACTAACCGTGGGATCAGTAAATGATGCGTCGTCGGTTGCGATAATCAGATCGCACGGCCACACCAGCATGAGCCCGCCAGCAATACATTTTCCTTGTACAGCCGCGATCGTCGGTTTCGGGATATTTCGCCAGCGCTCGCTAAAGCCCACGTAAATTTCTTCTTCGCGACTCATCTGCGCTTCGGCACCGGCGCACGTAAATCCGCACATCGTGCCCACCGTGTCGTGGTCGTGCATGTTTTGATGCCAATTTTGTTCCGCGAGATCGTGTCCGGATGAAAAATTCTTACCGTTGGCCGCGAGAATAATTACTCGGATATCTTCGTCGTGCGCCGCGCGGTCA
>JBLFWZ010000374.1:0-3610 GCA_047611905.1 Gammaproteobacteria bacterium
AGCAAATCAGCGAGGCGCTGCAATACTTGGGCGCGCTTCCTCGGCTCTCGCCGCCACCAGCTATTTTCAAACGCGGCGCGTGCGGCATCGATCGCGGCTTCAACATCAGACGTATCGCCTTCGGCTAACTCCGCCCAATCTTCACCGGTAAACGGATCCGCCGAACGAAAAGTCTTACCGGAAGACGCGTCAGTCCACTCGCCGTTAATAAATAGCTGGTACTGCTTAAGATCATTAGACGCCATAATTATCCATTTCCAAACAAGGGCAAATTCAGATAGCCGTAAAACGAGTAGGCATAGTGACAAAACCATTGCCTAACAACGAATCGGGTCGCTCCGGCTCGCCGACAACCTCGATCTTCGAAAACCGCGAACGTAATTGCTTCAGTACGATACGCATTTCGAGCCTGGCCAAAGCGGAGCCCATGCAAACATGTTCCGCAAAACCGAAAGTGATGTGCATCGGAAACGGTTTGCGAAACCGTCCAATATCAAAAATGTCAGGATCCGGAAACACATCCGGGTCGCGATTGCCGGCGCCGTAGATCATGTAAACATGCTGTCCCTCCGAGATTTTGGTGTCCCGGATTTCGGTATCGCACTTCGCTGTACGCATGAATCCTAGAGTCGGATTGTGGTATCGCAGGATCTCTTCAACGGCGCTGTCGATCAGCGTCTCATCATCCAATAAGCGCTGGTATTGATCGGGGTGATCAGAAAACAGCTTTACCGCAGCCGAAATACCGTTGCGGGTAGTCTCATTGCCGGCAACGAGAATCACCTGGCAATAGACTTCGACCATCATATTCACAAGCTTCTTACCGTCGAGTTCCGACGCAGCCAGCCTGCCGATGAAGTCGTCTTTCGGCTCTTCGCGGCGCGACTCCACAATGCCGTTGAAGTACGCAAACATGCCCTCGAGACTCGCGCCTATCTTCTTATACTCGGCTTCGGAAAGATCAGACCCCATCTTAAAAATTGCCTCGCTCCAGCGAAACGCATCGTCGATTGGCATATCGTCTAAATCCATAAAGGCCTGAATAACCTCTATTGGAACGGGGATAGAGACTTTGGATACGAATTCGAATTCGGTCCCGGATTCGATCGGCGCGAGGTAAGCATTTACGATTTCTTCAATCCGATCCTGCATGCCCAGCACCCGGCGCCGGGAAAATGCAAAAGTGACAAGACTTCTCAATTCGGCATGACGCGGTGGATCAGCCGTAACGAAATTCTCCACACCGTCAGGGAACATTGTGTTGAGGGCGTCCACACCATTTAGCACATCGGTGATTAGCATCCCCGACTCAATGGAAAACAGATCCGTTGCTTTTGAAACGTGCTGTATATCGTCGTAGCGGGTCGCAACCCAAAAGCCACCGCGCTCATACCAATAAAGAGGAGCTTCTCGTCGCATCTGCTCGTAAACGACGTGCGGGTTGCCGTGATAGAAACTGGGTTCGTTTAAACGGACCAGATCATCGCTGAGTGCGGGCATAAACTACCTCTCAAGACTTGCAGTTTGTCGTGCCCGAAGTATAACCGACGATACGTCAGTTTCCTACAGATTAGCTAATCTGCTCGGAACCCGTCGCGATTAAGTCCGTCGATTCCCCTATCTACAGGCGGACAACCAAGCCGCCATCTACGCCGATAATTTGCCCAGTAATCCAGCTGGCCTGATCTGAGAGCAAGAACAAACACGCGTCGACGATATCTTTGGTTGTTCCAAGTCGAGACAACGGCAGCTGCTGAATGATCTGCTCGATTCGCTCCGGCGGCACCGATGAGAGCGACGGGGTGTCTGTGGGTCCCGGAGAGATAGCGTTCACCCGGATGTTCATGGGCCCCATTTCCCGAGCAAGCGATACAGTCAATGCATTGGTTGCGGCTTTGGAAACACTGTAGAAATCACCTCCAGACCATGCAGCCGTCGAGGATTGATTCACGATAGCGCCTCCACCCCGCTCTACCATCGAGGGATAAATCGCACGCGTCACGAGCAACTGGCCGTTCATATTCACTTCCATGAAACGCTGGTAGTAGGCATAGTCCACGCTAAGAAGCCCCGCCTTACGTTTGCCGTCAAAAATGGCCGCATTGTTAAGCAGAAAATCCACGCCACCGAAGCGCTCGGTTGCTTGCTGGGCTAACGCTGCACAAGACGCCTCCGAGGCGATATCGGTCTCTACGAACAATGCATTGTGTCCGGACTCTGTGAGGGTATTTGCAACCCTCTCGCCCGATGATTTATCAATCTCGGCGATTACTACGTCGGCACCCAGTTCGGCCAGGGCCACTGCGTAAGCTTCGCCAATGCCTTGACCAGCACCGGTTACGACGGCAACTTTTTTTTCAAATCTCATACATCATTCCTCGTTTGTAAATCGTCAATTTAATCTCCGTCCGGCTCGATTAGATCAATCCTAGTAGAGCGGTCCGACAACACCCATTGCAGAATGTTATTGGCGGCGACCTCTGCCGGAATAGCCTTTCCAGAGCGCTCATAAAATCCCGTTGCCGCTGCTGCGGTACGTGCACGTTCAGTCACTTGTGGGTCCCAGTCGCGACTAAACGTTCCACCAATAACCCGAGCGGATCTATATACGGCTACCCGTATGCCGCTATCACCCACCTCAGCGCGCACTGCAGCGGACAGTGTCTCTAACGCACTCTTGGTCGCCGCGTAGAGACCAAGAAACGGGTATGGGTTATTCACTGCCTCAGACGAAACGTTGATAATATCGCCACTGCCGCGGGCACGCAGCAAGGGTATTGCCTCGCGCATGCAATACAACGGACCAAGCAGGTTGACCTCAACTTCCAGCCTGAGTAAATCGTCAGAGGACTCCTCAATCAGTTGCGGATTCCCAACGGCGGCGTTGTTCACGAGCACATCAAGCCCGTCAAATTCAGCTGCAATTCGGGCGAAGCCCGCGCGAACATCCGCCGGATTGGATACATCGCAAACGATTGGCAGGCTTCCACTGACCTCTTTCGCAACGCGCAATAGGTCCACGGAGTTTCGCGCCAGCATGGCAACCGATGCTCCTTCGGCCGCAAACGCTCTGACGATCGCCAGCCCCAGCCCGCGTGTAGCGCCAGTTACAGCAACAATTTTGTCTTGCAGCTGCATGCAGCCTCCTTGAATAAGCGGAAATTAACTGTGCGTCGACATCTGAAGTCGAATTGACCCGAGCCCTTGGCAAGCCCTAGACTGACGCGCGCGACTCGGAAGCCGGGTAAGAATTTCACTGCAGAGAGGAAAGGAATGACCAAGCCAAAACAGAATCTGTACGGCCAGGAAATGGGAAACAAGGGTTCGCGAACGCGAGCAAAAATTCTCAAGGCCACAGATGCTCTCATCGAAAAGCGCTCCATACGCGAACTAAAAGTTTCGGAGATTGGTGCACTAGCTGGCGTCTCATCGTCTACTTTCTACCTCTATTTTCAAACTGTGTCCGAGGCCGCACTGGCGGTCGCGGACGAAGCGAACCAATCTTCACCCGAAGTGATGGAAGTACTTGCTCGCGAGTGGACGCGGGAAAACGTTCTCGACAACTCCCGCGAATTCGTCAAAGCCTATTTTACCTACTGGGCTGAACATG
>JBLFWZ010000375.1:0-3574 GCA_047611905.1 Gammaproteobacteria bacterium
GGCAATATTATCGACAACGACGGCTTCCAAGATCCGACATTTACCGAAGCAAGATCCTTAGCAAACGACGAATGTCTGAAAACAGACGAGTTCACGTTGCGCGCCGTGCTCACCCCCGGGCACGTCGCCAATCATGTTTGTTATCTGCTCGAAGAAGATCGCATGTTAATTACTGGCGATCACATCATGGGCGGTTCTACGGTGGTGATTATTCCGCCGGCAGGCGACATGGCCGACTACATCCATTCTCTAGAACGAATGCTGGATTACGATTTATCCCATCTGGCCCCTGGCCATGGTGATCTTATCGATGCACCACACGCGGAAGTTAAGCATCTGATTGCGCATCGCTTAAAGCGCGAGCGCAAAGTTAGCGACGCACTAGCTAAGCTGGGTCCGTGTCCACTGTCTACGCTATTGCCAATTGTCTACGACGACGTCGCCCAATCCCTACATCAAATGGCGGCCAAGTCATTGCTGGCGCACCTCCTGAAACTCGATACGGATGGTCGGGCCACCTTGGTCGGCGACGATTGGACTTTAGTCGATTGAGCAAAAGTACTGCAGGGTTTATACACTAACGAACTGAGTGACGACCGATACTAGGACTACGATCAGTTAATCTCGGCGGCAACCTCGCTATCAAAATCTCCGTTTAAATCGCTATTGTCCAATTTTGGGTAATAGCGCTGCATGTCATCAATAATTTGCTGTAGGGGAACGTCGGCAAATTCTCCACGGAAATTCACATACTCCATATGTTTTTGGCCGTCGAGATCATACGGATGATAGATGGAATCGTTGCGCCCGTTGAATTCGAGCGGTTTCAGGCGAAATTTTTCGCACAATTCCACATTAAATGCAGGGGTGGCTTTTACCCACTCGCCGTCGAGTAGTATCGCGGTGTAACCGTGCCACACGAATAAATCCGTGCCCATTTGTTTGCGCATACGTTCGGTAGACAGATGGTTGCGTACATCCGCATAGCCGAGCTGCGCGGGAATGCCGATCGCACGGCAACTAGCCGCTAATAGCACGGCTTTGTTAACGCACCATCCGCGTCCGGTTTCCAGTACGTGCGTGGCGCATAGTCCTGCTTCGGATAGGTCAATCGAGTAGGGGTCGTAGCGAAATCCATCCCGAACGGCGTAGTACAAAGTGACTGCATTGTCGATGTCCGGTGCCTTTGTGCTGCTATGCAGAGCGGCGAATTCGCGGACTTCTGCCCGGTCACTATTGACCATCGCGGTTGGACTTAATGCTTCCATATTGTCGGGCTCTAAATAGAATTTAGTACCTAACTATACCTTGCGCGAGCATGTCCTTGGAAACTCTCGGCGCGGCGTTTGCAGACATCGAACTGCCTCTGCAACACTTAAAGGTGCATCTGGACAGAACATTTCTTATGCTAGGGCCTCACATCACTAGGTGATTATCGATGAGTATAGAATTCCACGATCCGAGGGCCCAAGCGCTGAAGGCAAGCGAGCCCTATGTGCCGCGCGCGAGCCTGTCTGGTGAGATAGTCGTCGGACTACTAGCCAACGGCTTTCCCGATTCCGACACTTTTTTAGAAGCAATGGAAAGCTCTCTGAAAGAGCACCTGCCGAATGCGAGTTTCAAACATTACAATAAGCGCAATGCGTCCATCCGCGTAAGCGATGCGATGCTGAACGACATCAGCAGCGAATGTGGCGTCGCGATTGCGGCCTACGGACATTGAGGCAGTTGTACTTCCGGCACCGTGCGTGACGGCATTGCAATTGCACGAAACGGTTTACCGGCCGTTGCATTCGTAACTTCTAAATTTTGGCCGCAAGGCGACTTTGTCGCTAAAGCCGAAGGCATGCCCGACGTACCGCGTGTGCAGTTACCTCATCCGGTCGCCGGAATCGGTCGCGAGGCGATGGCATCTCTAGCCGATTCGATCAGCGAGGAGGTGCTGCAGCGCCTGACTAACGGATGAGCAAATTTCTAGGCGCGAAAGACGAAGCCGAGGCGCTCGAGAAATTGCATGACGCACGCTGTACAGATGGCTTGCCTGTCGTTATTCCAACCCGTGAACGGGTTCAGCGGTTGGTTTTGGCGAGCGGGCTGGATGGTGACATCGTGCTCGGCGAAATGGGGCCACAATGGGGCGCGGCGACCGTTGAGAACGTTGCGATTGCCGCTGTTATGGCTGGTTGCCTAGCAGAACATATGCCGGTCGTTGTGGCTGCGCTTCGCGCTGTTTGCCAGCCAGAATTTGATCTCGCCGAAATGCAAGGTACTACGCACTGTATTGCGCCACTGCTAATCGTTAACGGCCCGGCACGCACAGCATGTGGGGGCATCGCCAGCGGTTTTGGTGCGCTTGGACCAGGTCACCGAGCGAACGCATCAATAGGTCGTGCGTTGCGCTTAGCAATGATGAATATTGGCGGCGCGCGCCCAGGCGAATCGGACATGGCATTACACGGTCATCCTGGGAAATTCACTTTTTGCCTGGCCGAAGATGAGGAACAGTCTCCTTTCCCGCCGCTGCACACGAGTCTCGGTTATGGGATCGAACAAAGTGTCGTCACTATCGTCGGTACAGAGGCACCGCACTCGGTGTTTTTTACCGGTGACGCAGATGATCCGCTGTCCGCGGAGCGACTACTCAATACGATTGCGAAGGTCATTGCGAATCCAGGCAGTAACAACTCGCATCTGGGCGGTAGGGCGGCGGTATGCGTGATACTCAATCCGGACCATGCAGACGTACTACAAGATGCGGGATACACCCGCGAGACTATTCAGCAAGCCTTGAGTGAACGGGCAGTTACGCCGCGCGCGGAACTCGAAGCGTTGAACCCGAGGATGCTAGTCGGTACCGAAGCGCTCATACCTGCCGTGCGCGATCCCAGTAAGATTATTCTGATCACGGCTGGCGGTACGGGTTTGTATACGATGGTGATGCCATCGTGGTGTGCAGGGCCACACGGAAACATTGCAGTTCACGCCGAAATCGAACTCAATCAATTCTGCGAGCTACCGAGCGCTGGACCTTGAGCCGCCGAATTTCGATGGTCGTCTAGCTTCACTGCATTGGGTGTAGTTGTATGAAGGTGCGCGAAAGCGGTATGCCGGACGAGCGCTTGTGGGAAAGCTTCTTCGATCCACGGTTGATTTTATCGAGTATGGCATTGACTCGTACGTCGACGGACGTGCTTGAATTCGGCTGCGGTTACGGCACGTTTACCACGATTGCCGCGCAAATCATTCAAGGAACCGTGTTTGCGCTAGATATTGATCACGCGATGCTGACGATAGCGGGCGCTAAAAGCGCCGAGCTAGGTTTGAGCAATATCGAGTACCGTGCACGAGATTTTTTACACGATGGAAGCGGACTTCGAGAAGCATCCGTTGACTACGCGATGTTATTCAACATCTTGCATACAGAGGATCCGGTCGATTTGTTACGCGAAGCGCACCGCAACCTAAGGCCGAACGGTAAAGTTGGTGTGATCCATTGGAACTATGATCCGGAAACGCCTCGCGGTCCGCCGATGGCGATCCGGCCACGTCCCGAAGATTGTGAAAAATGGGCTGC
>JBLFWZ010000376.1:0-3555 GCA_047611905.1 Gammaproteobacteria bacterium
AAAGCGACCACAGACGGCTTGTAGTACCCGTATTCCTTCAGGAACCACCTCTTTGCCGATCCCATCGCCTGGGATAACAGCGACGCGGTGCGTACTCATCGCTGCACCTCAACTCGTCGTAGGGGTAGTTCTCGCACGCAACCCACCGGAGTGTCCCGGCCACGATCAATTACCGAAATTGGACTCCCCGATAGACGAGACTTCTCGGTATCACTCGACAGAGAAGAAGGTGCGTTGAGTTCACAATTTTCGTCGCGGCGTGTTGATTTACGCACGCAAGATTCCTGTAATGCTGGTTCGATTAACGCTTTCATGTCGACTAATTAAATTTCCTATAAGGCGCGTTCGGCCAATATTATCCGATTTCAAGGACGAATTGCGGCGACTCGCTGCGGCGGCGCGAATGGAATGAAAGCTTCGGTGACCGCAGATAGAGGAATGTTCGGCCCATCGACGCAAGAAATTGGCAACGGACTCGATCGCATAGTCCTGAACAACCCGCACACTCGCGCCCGACACATTCGTTTGCGTTACGGGTTTTAACGGACATAAGGCGGGTTTTCGCTTCATACAGGGCATTCTCGGCCCGAATCGAGCGATCAAATTCCGCGGCGTTTAGGATTAGTGCGTATCCGTTTGATTTTCGAGAACTTGATCACAACGGCACTTGCCCCGCTCAACTATATTTTTTCCTCCGGGAGCCGATAGAATCTATTGGACGAAACCGGCTTTGCATCCGCCCGGCGGGAGCATCGGTCTCTAAATCGAGGAACTGAAGAAGAAAACGCCGCAATGTTGCAAATGAAAATCGCCGCCCATCAGGTAGCCATGGGCATGTACGTTTCTAATCTCGACCGACCGTGGACGGAAACTCCATTCCCGTTCCAGGGATTTCTAGTCGCGAAGGAAAGTGAATTACGTGGACTGAAAAAACACTGCGCGCACGTATTTATTGACGTGGAGAAAGGTATCTCCCCGTCTAGCAGCACCATGGGTAGTGCCGCGCCACTGGCAGCAAACATTCCGCCGGCCCCGCTACCTAAGCCGTCTGTGAAATACGAGAATCAGACTCCCGTTGAAGACGAACTCAAGATCGCAAGCGAAGTACGTGAGGCGATAAACGAGAAAGTCGGCGAATTCATGGACGATATCCGCTCGGGTCGAGCGCCGAACCTTTCTAGCGTCAAGCAAGCCATCGCACGGATGGAAGAAAGCATCCTGAGAAACCCCGACGCGTTCATGTGGCTGCGACAACTGAGGAAAAGGGACGCCTACTCGTACACCCACTGTATTGATTGCAGCGCATTAGCGGTCGCGTTTGGACGTCAATTGGGCTTACCCGCCGAACAAATTCACGAACTAGCCTTGGGCGCATTGTTGTTTGATATCGGTAAAACAAAGGTTCCAGAAAAACTATTAGGCAAACCCGGGAAACTCTCAGAGGAAGAATTTTCGATCGTAAAAATGCACGTTGAGTTTTCCCTTGGCATTGTCGACGGTGACAACGGGATAACGCCGCAAACTCGCGCCATGATCGCAACACATCACGAACGATTTGACGGGAGCGGATATCCGAAACGCCTTAAAGGCGGAGAAATCCCCTTACTAGGGCGAATCGCGGCGATTGTAGATTTCTACGATGCGGTGACGAGCGAACGACCGTATGCCTCGGCAATGTCGCCCCACGATGCGATCAAGTATTTATATAAATTTCGAAACACGCATTACCAAGACGAATTGATCGAGCAGTTTATACAAACGATCGGCGCTTACCCGGTCGGTACTTTAGTAGAACTGAGCACAGGTGAAATTGGTATTGTCATCGAACAAAACCAAGTTCGACGTCTATTACCGAAGGTAATCGTCGTGTTGGATGCGAATAAAATTCCGGTTGGCAATCCACCGATTCGAGACTTAATGTTGGAGGCGAACGAAAATTCGGGCGATCTTGTCTCAATCGCAAAATCGTTGGTTCCAGGTAGTCATGGCATAGAACCTGAAGATTACTACTTGTAACCCGACGACCATGAATATACCCGCATTACAGGTCGAAATTCCGCAGATTGCGGATCGTGAATTCCTACTCACTACGGTGGCCACATCACTGGAAGTGGCGAATCAATGTGGCGAACTAGTCGCGATTATCTTAATCAAAGTTAGCCGTTTGAAGGCGATTTCCATCGAGTACGGATACGCCGCAAGCGACGAGCTAATCGATGCGTTTATAGAACGACTGCAAGGATGTTTGCGCGACAAAGATACGCTTGCGCGTATCGGCAACGACGAGTTCGCTGTGGTGCTATCTGGTATTAAGAATCCTGCACAGCCGTTAATGGCCATCAACAAAATTCAGCGAACGTGTCTTGATCCTGTTGAAATCGGTGGGAAACCAATTAAGTTGAGCCTGGTATTTGGCTTGAGCATTGGCCCCGACGACGCAGATCAACCCGAAGCATTACTTCGATGTTCGGACCTCGCGCTGCATGACGCGGAATCGAAGGGTTTGGAATCAGCCCGCTACGTCGCTTGTGCAAGGACTCAACCGCGTGCGCCGCTACAGCTTGAAGCGGATCTCCAAACGGCACTCTACGACGGTGTCCTAAAGTCCCTGTATCAGCCGATAGTCGATGTGGAAACAGGTGAGATCGCCGGTGTAGAAATGCTTTCTCGCTGGCCGCGGCCAAAGCTTGGCGACGTGTCACCGACCGAGTTTTTCGCGGCAGCGGAGCGCTCCGGACTTATTATGCCTTTGACATTATGGTGTCTAAACAACGGGCTCCGAGAATGTAATGACTGGCAGGCTGATTTACCATTGCTGCCAGTGTCGATAAATTTCTCACCGCTCGTTCTCGTCGATCGGCATATCCCCGAAGTCGTCCTAAGCGCGATAAAACTGTGGGGAGCCGAACTCGGGCGACTAACGGTTGAAGTAACCGAGACGGCAATAATGTCCGACCCGCGTACCTGCATGGAGATACTGAATCAGCTGCATTCTTACGGCGTAAAGATTGCGATCGATGACTTCGGTACGGGATACTCGTCGCTCGCCTACTTAAAGAAATTACCGGTGGATATATTAAAGATCGATCAATCTTTTGTGACTAACATGATCAATAACCCCGCCGATCGACGCATTGTTCAAACCGTTATTGATCTTGCGCATAACTTTGATCTCACCGTTGTTGCCGAAGGTGTCGAAGATGAAGAAACCCTAGACACTTTGATGCTAATGGGGTGTCAGCGTGCGCAAGGATTCCATGTAGCGAAACCAATGCCATCGAGTGAGCTTGCCAGCTGGTTTGAAGCCTCGCCGTGGGAGCCGATCAGCGTTTAAATCGACCCTTGGTCTGATTCAATTTTCGATATCACAGGGGATCGATCCCTAACCAGTTTTTTTAACGTTGCCTTTCTTTGCCATCGCATTTAAATCTAGCAACAACTCGTCTGCATTCGGGTAGCGATCATTGCGATCTTTTTCTATTAGGCGACGAAACACTGGTTCGAAACCGCGCAGCTTCGTTGGTAGCGGATCAGGGTGTGACTGTAGATGCTTCA
>JBLFWZ010000377.1:0-3540 GCA_047611905.1 Gammaproteobacteria bacterium
TTTGCGCGAATTTTGTCGTGTCTCCTACTGCGTCTGAAAAAATAGACCGCAACTTCCCGTTTGCCTCACAATCCGCGCTGAGCACTTAGCGCATCATCATTATCATTCCTGTGCGTTGTGGGAGCAGTCATCTCAAGCGACCGCGCCCCTGATCGGTCGGACGCTGCTTGTCGACGCAACGAGC
This sequence comes from Gammaproteobacteria bacterium, assembly GCA_047611905.1. Lineage (GTDB taxonomy): Bacteria > Pseudomonadota > Gammaproteobacteria > UBA11873. The sequence goes on from JBLFWZ010000377.1 coordinate 185, forward strand.
TTATCCGAAAAAGTATCTTTATCCGCACCTTAAGAACGCATATTTTTATCACTACTGATTAATAGTATCGATATTTAGAACCCCGTCCTATTGTTCGCTCCGAGTACTAATCAACACAGGAGTATTAGCAATGGGTATTTTCAAACGCATTACAGCGACCGTTTCTGCCACCGTAGGTGACGCCGTTTCCTCGATGGAGAATCACGATGCCGTCGTCGAAGCTTCCCTGCACGACATGCGCCGCGCATCAGCGAAAGCAAAAGCACGCCTCAACCGAGTCTCGAATGACGGTGCGAGATTGCGTCGTAAGGCCGTGGAATTCCGTGCCAACGAAAGTCGCTGGATTGATCGAGCAAAACAGTATGCCGATGACGACGAAGAAAAGGCGCTGGAATGTTTACGTCGCAAGAACGACTGCCAACGTCTCGCCACGAGTTGCGAAGAAACCATCAGCCAACACACTGAACTGGAATCCCGATTGAAGATCACCATCGAGAAGATCGACAAACGTTACCAAGACATCGATCAGACTCGCACTATGATGCGAACCCGCCAGTCTGCCGCCGACGCATTTCGAACCTCCGAGCTTGTGTGCACGAGCAATAACTTTCTAAACGTAGACGACACAGTCGAACGCTGGGAAGCGCGCATTATGGAAACCGAAATGGGCATCGGCAGTGACATTGAACCCAACCATTTCGAAAAAGAATTTCTCGACGACGAGCAGCGAATCGCGTTGCAAATCGAACTCGATGAACTAAAGCAATCAAAGTAGGTGACGCAAATGAGCAGTACAACATTTATCGTCGACGATGATCCCGACCTGCAGCCGGAAACATCATCTCCCATCAATCGCGTATTCAACTACCACACTTTATCCACCTTACTCAGAGTTCTAGGATCCGGAGTGCTTGTCGTTTCGTTGTCAATGCTTTTGTTTCGAGGTTGGGATCTCGGTACAGACATGTCCCGCTACTACACGTTAGTCGCCTACAGCGGCATCTTAGCGGCCGTTGGTTTCATCATTGGCAAAGTCGTTCAAGAAAACAAGGGAGCGCGTACCTTTCTCGCGCTCGCCGTTTGCGCCGTAGTGGTGAACTACACCGTCCTCGGGGCAATGATGTATTCAATCGGTAACGAGACCAACGCCCTATATCCTGCGTTCGCGAATTGGACTGCGCCGGACGTATTTGCATCGCTGAGTGCGCTTGCGGCGGGCTTGTTGATCCTCACGCCGATCACGTATTTCGCGTTCTCAGTGTTCGCGCGGCAATCAGCCAAGCGCTTCACCGTGCTTTACGTAATAGCGAACCTCGCGCTCGTGATTCCTGTACGATCGAGTGTTGCTGTCGGATTTATCGCTCTAGCGTTAGTAATATTAGTGCTGCGGCAAGTGGTCGCGGCGCGGCGCACGGATTCCGCGCTTGCCACCCGCGAAGGGCATTTCGTAATCGCCGCACAGTTTCTCCCTGTGGCAATTCTGCTCGGCAGGAATTTCTATTTCTACGCGGTTGACGAGTTTATGCTCACGCTTGGCTCATTAGTCGTCTATATCGTGGCCCGCCAGATCGCAATGAGTGCAAAGCTCGCCGGTAACAACGTGAGAGGGTCCTTGGTGCGGACGATGCAAGTGGCGAGCGCAATTGCGGTGGCATTAGGGTGCGCCTCGATCATTGTCGCCAGCAACGTTGCCGACGAATTGCTTATCCCGATTATGAGTATCGTTTTCTCAGGCTTACTGATAGATAGTTCGTTAACCTCTAGCGCGAATGACTCTGGCTATAGGCGCGCTGCCGCGATGGTGTTTGCAACGAGCATTACGCTCAACTTGTGCGCTTATCCGTGTCTGGCCACGGCTCTAGTCGGAATGGGTGCCGGAATTTGCGTGGCAGTGTACGGATACTCGGTAGAACAAAAGTCCGTTTTCCTGAGCGGTGTGATCGCACTGTTGAGCGGAATCGTCTATCAACTACATGAGACTTTTGTTTTGTTTGACTTTGGCAGCTGGGGAAGTCTCGCATTGGTTGGTATCACGGCCATCGTGCTTGGCTCGCTGCTTGAACGCTACGGTCTCGCGCTCCGAAATAGAGCGTTGGCATGGAGATCTCAGTTTTCACAATGGGACAATTAAGTCTAGCCGAGTGATTGAGAAAGCCCTGGTAACAGGGCTTTATTTTGTTCGCCAGATTCCGCTAGTCCATCGTCAGAACGATCTTGCCCGTATGCGAGTCGCTATCCATTAAACGATGCGCTTCGCTCACATTGTCTAAAGCGATGCTGTGCCCGATGCTGGGTCTAAGTAGACCCGTCTCGGCATTTCGAACCACTTGCTCCATCGAACGTCGATTGGCTCGGGTAATTCCAATAATTGTGAGATTCTTGCTGAACAACTGGGCCAGGTTAAGCTCTACATTGAGACCGCTGTGCGAGCCAATGACAACGACTCGGCCGCGCGAGGCGGCGGCTGCCAGGCTTTGCTGCCACGTCGCTGCGCCGACCAGCTCAAGCACACAATCTGCGCCGCGTCCGTCGGTCAACCGGAGAACCTCTTCGGCCCATGTCTCATCGCCGCGATCGATAATCACCTCAGTTGCACCCGCGGTGATCAGCGCATCGGCCTTATGCGCCGAACGTGTCACGGCGATTGTCCGGCAACCCGTAAGACGTCCAATATCCAACGCGGCGTGTCCGCATCCACCCGCGGCGCCTGTCACGACTAAGGTGTCTTGTTCGCGTAATGACGCACGCTCAATCAAACCGTTCCAAATCGGACCATAATTAACCAATAAAGCGGCGGCCGAAACGAAAGATAAAGAATTTTTGAACGTGATTAATTGCGACGCGGGCCACACGATGTACTCTGCGTAACCACCCTGCCCCGGTGTTTGCACCCCAAGGACACGGATCTCGGGGCAGGCGTTGTCGTCACCCGCAGCACAGTTCGCGCAACTTCCACAGGACAAATGCGAATGCGGAATGACGAACGTACCCGGTATTAGATCTATCACTCCTTCGCCAACAGCTTCAACGATGCCGGCCGGTTCGATGCCCGGCAGATGTGGTAACGCGATGTTCCTGCCAAAAAAGAAACTATCGAGCGGTTCGCCGCCATACACTCCTGCGCGTAGCTCCGTATCCATACGGTTCACCCCACAAGCTTTAATTCGCACGAGTGCCTCACCGGGACCCGGTACAGGCGTCGGAATTTCATCCACAGAAAAGACGTCGGGTAGTCCGAACTTCGTAATTAGGGCCGCTTTCATAGTGGTTTGGATCTGATGTGGACGTAAGGCAATTCTCGCACAGCAAGCTCACATTGGGTCGTCAGCAATCGTCGCGAACGGAGAGTCCTATTT
>JBLFWZ010000378.1:0-3513 GCA_047611905.1 Gammaproteobacteria bacterium
GCGAAAGCATCGAAGCTTAGTGCGACGAATGACAGAGAAACAACTGCGCCGATGGTTTTTAATAGGTTCATCGTAATTTGCCGGTTATGGATAGACTCGTGAATCATATCTGACCGTAGGCGACGAATTAGTTCAAGCCCGAACAACAAATAAAAGGAGCACGTTGCGCGTGACCTTAGAATCCAAAGGAACGAGCGGCGGGGTCCCTAGCCAGCTTAGGCGCCCACCATTTTTTCTCAAAATTTCGCAATAAATGCGTCAAACGCCTTACTGGGCTTATCTTCTCGCGCCGATTGTCGTGCTTGCCATTGCAATGCTGTTCTCCTCGGTGCTCGGCCCACTGTACGTATCCATCCGTTATAGCGAAACGGTCATTGTATTTCAGATGCGAAGCGAGACTCCGAAAACGCGCCTGGCCGCATTACGGAATATTTCTCGCATCGATACGCCGAGCGCCGAATTAGCGGACGAATTAGTCAGCTTCACAAATACCGACAGTTCCAATGAGGTGCGACGCGCTGCTATTACTGCGCTTGGCCACTTGGGTAGCAAGCAAGCGCTAAGTGGGTTGGCAACCGGCACGTTGCACGAGACCCTACTGACCAGCGACGACAACGCTATCCTCGACGCGGCGGTTGTGGCGGTGGGTGAATCGGCTTCAAAAAATCGCTATAACGAAGCACTGATGCTGCAATTAGCAGTCATGATTTCTGAAAAGCGGCAGTCTTGGCTTCATTCGCGAGTCTCTCGAACGTTAGGCCAAATCGGCGCCAGACAAGCCTTGCCTAATGAAATGTTCGAGCAGCTCAACTCGTTTGTAAAGGATCCGGAAAATGAGATCCGAAATAATCCTGCCGTCGGCGCGCTTAGCGAAATTGGCGCGACCAGTGCGTTGCCCATTGCCAGCCTTGAGATCCTGGCGGATGTCTTTGAAACGGATTCCAATCTTTATGTGCGCATCGCCATCATTAAAGCCTTGGCAAACAACGTTGCGGGCTTTGCCCGATCTGTCGAACTGATCCGCACCGCGACCAACTCTACGGACCGACAGCTTGTCAGCGCGGCAGAAGTCGCCCTACGAGGCATCGAATCAGACAATACATTTCGGGGTCGCGAGCCGTTGGAACTCGCGGTCGATACCACCGAAGGTGCGAAAGCACGGCTGTCAGCCTTACAAATGCTGCGCAGTACACCAATCGAGTCGGGGGATTATGCGGCAATCGTAGCGCTCGCGCGCGACCCCGATATTGACGTGGCCGTCGCCGCAATAGGGATATTTAGACGGCTCGCGGCTACGCCGAGTGTGCCATTTGATCGCGATGTTCTGCTTCCACAAATCGAATGGGCAACCGTGCACACGGATGCGAAAATTCGCACCGCCGCCTTTTCCTCCTTGTCGACGATCGCGGTTCATCGCCGTAACTATCCGCACGCGCCGCGCGTTGCAACGATGTTGGATCGTGGCGCATCGGATCCTGATGCCACCGTTCGGTCCACAGTTCTCGCCACATCCCTACGCGCAGCGCGCGATGGCACGCAAGGAGAACGCTATCTACGCCGTGGTCTGTCGGATCCGAATCCTGAGGTTCGCAAAAATATTGTGTACTGGTTGTTTTCGGAAAAAACCAAGACCCGCCATCGGCAAGATCTGATAGAACTTACCCTCCAAGATACCGATCAATCAGTACGCGAAGCCGCCTTGCTTGAACAGAAAAAATCGCGTTCGCGTCAATCCCCTTGGTGGTCTGAAATTGCGCGCGAATGGCAGACAGGTGAACACACACGCGCCGCATTAGCGATAGCGACGCTCGTAACCCTTGCCGCACCGGTTTTCGTTGGTGGCGGTTTTCTGTTGTATTTCGCCGCACGGTTCTTGACCTATCTGCGCCAACGCCGGTGGCGCGCAGTGGCTATTGTTCCGATCGTGACGATTTGGTGTGCAGCGTGCTACGGCATGTTCCTGCTGTACTTTATCGCCGGCCATTCAGGTAATACCGACGTTGGCGAGACGGCTCAACTGATTGCTCTATTGTGGCTTGCGCTCGGAGTTTTTACGTTACTGGGGTTTGGGCTGCGCTTCTTTGTGCGTCGCTAGTTCGACACACCAATGAGTTGTACAAAGCGATCATTAGCGCCCAATGGCTGTCGGCCCGCGTGTACGGCGACTAAAGCCCGTCGCGCGCAAAAATTGCACCTTAACGACCTCCTCGCCCGTCAGATCCTCAGCCTGATCACGCGCTCACTTGGCGGTTTCCGCTTCAACGATGAAGGTCCGATCGATACCACTTTCGGTGATCGTGATTTGGTACTCGTTCATTTAACGATCCACCTTATGCAGGCCACAGACGCTTCGACGCGATCGCCGCGCCTTCGCCAAGACTACCAAGTTTAAGCCATGCCGCACGCGGATGAACTTCACCGAAGCCAGCGTAAGTCGCAAATCCGCAATCGGTGCCAGCGATCACTCTTTCCCGCCCAACCAACCGTGCGTAGCGCTCGATGCGCTGGGCGACCAATTCTGGATGCTCCACGAAATTAGTCGTTGAATCGATCAGCCCGGGCATGATCGCCATATCGTCCGGTAATTTGAGATCCTCAAATATCTGCCATTCGTGTTCATGACGTGGATTGGCTGCTTCAAATGAAATCGTGCGCGGCCGCGCCATACGTAACACGGGTTCGAGCACATCAATCAGTGCCGCATCGTGATGATGTGGCCCTTCGTAGTTCGCCCAACACAGATGCAAGCGCAACTGCTCGGGTGGAATATTCGCCGTCGCCAAGTTCAGTGCTTCCAGGTGCAGCTCAATAAAGCCGCGATGGCCCAATGCCATCACTTTGTCCGTCGCCCAGAAACGTGAGTGTGCGGGTGAACTCATCGCCAAGTCGGGCGAGTCGATTTGCAACATAAACCCTGCAGCCGCGATCGCCTCGTACTCGCTGCGCATGGCTTCGGCAACGCTCATCAAATAATCTTCGTAAGAAGGGTAATGTCGATTGACAATCTGAAACACAACCGCGCCCGGCGAGACAGCCGGGACGAACGCACGCTGCGTGCCATGTTGCTCTACGGCGCGACGCAGGATCTCAAGATCCCGTTGAATTTCATTGAAACCAACATAACGTATTGCTCCAATGCATGCCGGCATATTAATGTGTTGCCCACTTTCACTTGCGTACTGGCGTTCGGCGACTTCCGGTACTTCGTCGAGATCGTGGAACGACCACATCTCCGTTTCGCCGCCGAGTCCCTCAAGACGATCGGTCAAATAATTTGTAAATCCGACTTTGCCTAGCTCGCCGTCATCGACGATATCGATGCCGCATTGGATCTGTTGGCCAACCACATCGACGACGGCCTCCTCGACCGTGGCCCAATAAGCATCGTCGAACGGCGTGCCGTTTTGATGCGCATAAACCCGCTCGAGGATATTCGACGGGCGCGGTAGGCTGCCGACATGAGAGGTGAGGATGCGTTCTTCACTGCGATACATAAAAACTCCCGGCAGACGG
>JBLFWZ010000379.1:0-3499 GCA_047611905.1 Gammaproteobacteria bacterium
TTTCCTGCAACTCGCATTTCCGGAAACGGAAAATCTTGCAACTGGACGCCGATCTCGCCTAGTTGTTCGACTAAAGTTTCGCGTGGGTTTTCGTCGACATTAATAAATATAAAATCGTTCCACACCTCGCAATTCACTTCATGAAGATTGAGTTTGCTCTTGTCGAGATCGAAAAATTGCGACTCATCGGCAACGTGGCGAATATTGCCTTCGGTGTCGTACACCCAACCATGGAACTTGCAGGTGAAAAATTTGCAGTTTCCTGTACCTGACGCGATGTTCGTCCCGCGGTGCCGGCAGACGTTGTAGAACGCTCGGACTTTTTCATCTTGGCCCCGGACAATGACAATGCTGGTATTGAGTACCTCGATTGTCTTAACGAAGTAGTCGCCTTTATTCGGGATCTTTTCCATGCGCCCAGCCAATAACCACATGCGTCTGAAGATCGCGTCGCGTTCCCGATCGAGAAATTCTTCGGAAACGTACGGCTCGATCGATACCGGACCGGTCGAAAGTTCCGGAAATCTGTCGTGGTTTAAGCGAGCGGACGTATTGATTGACGTATCGGTATCAAAACCCATGCTTTGATCTCCTTAGCTAATCGTTTGGCTTTGGATTGTCGTCGAGGACGGTATATTTTTGCCGAACCGGCAAGATATCGAATTTTTCATACTCAACAGATTCCGGCACATCCGGGCTGTTGTAGTATTCGACCGCTGGCGCGACTTCCATGGTCATCAAGGCGAGTTCGAGTAAGTTCGCACAATCGCGCGGCATCGCATGCAGTGGAAAGTCGTTCAGAAATGAGGATATGGCGTCGAGGCGTGGCATCATCGCGTCGTAGAATCTCTTCAGCTCCGCTAACGATTGGGCGACCCGGAAACGGTTACGTTCGATTTCCGTAGCACACGCCCAATCGGGCATAAATTCTGCCAGGTCCTCAAAGCCGCTTGGCAATGCATTATTTGTCATTGTTTCTTCCCCCTTTAGAACCGGATGGCAGTTCACTATAGCGGTTAATCGATGGGCTATCGAATCCTAGAGTCTTGTCTAAGGGTAGACGACCGATAGCCGCTTGCGTCGGGATCCAGAGCGTTTTCAACGACCGTCGACGGCCAAATTTTGGCTTGAAGATCGGCTACTTTCGGCGCTTTTCGGAGCAACCGTCGCATCAGGGCAACTGGTCGGCTTCGAAGAATTCCCCTAAACTTTGGGAAACACTCATGTTTATTAAGCATAGGGACCGACCGAATGAGTATCCAATATATGAATTCCATAACCGAGCGTTACGAACGACTCGGTTATACGCCCTATCGATGGGTACATGCAGATGAGGCGCCGCCGTTTCACCGGTTGGAGAAACCTCTTTCCGAATGCCGACTCGGGGTGGTCTCCACCTCCGGTGCGTACGTTGTTGGGCAAGTCGCTTATCACTATAAAGACGACACCTCTGTGCGTGGCATCCCTAAAGACACGCCAAATGATGCCATTCACTTTTCGCATATTACCGAGAATTATCTCGAGAACCCACGCAAAGATCCTAATTGCATATTGCCGATAGAAGCCTTGCGAGAAGCGGAAAAGAGCGGGCAGATCGGCGAATTGGCGCCAGAGTTATTCTCCTGCATGGGAGGGGTCTACTCGCAGCGTCGCGTGCGCGAAGAAACGATTCCGGATTTGCGCGCCAAATTCCAAGCCCAAGCGGTAGATACTGTACTGCTCGTACCGATGTGACCCGTATGCCATCAGACCGGGTGTCTGATCGCACGGGATCTTGAAGCACATGGCATTGCAACTGTCACAATTGGTAGTGCGCTAGACATTCTGGAGGCCGGGCGGCCACCACGTGGACTATTCGTCGATTACCCTCTTGGACATAGCGTTGGAAGACCGTTTGACCGCGATAATCAACGGGCGATTATCGGCGAGGCTCTCGCGGCCTTCGAATCGATAACCACCGCTGGCGAGATCAGACACCTGGATTATCGCTGGTCCGATAACGACGACTGGAAGACAGAAGCCACCGATTCGAATTCCGGAGATACGCGCGCGCCGCGCGATACGAGCCCGCAATATCAAACAGCGGACGACAGAATTGCGGCAGAGCATGCCTAATGGTAAGCATGCGGGGGCCACTGAAATCTCGGCTGCGCCCACGGGCGCATCGCTAGACACGGAATAATTCGACCGTCCGCGAGCACCGACCACGATAGGGCGAAGGCTTGGCGCGCAAAATTGACAAGCTTGATGGCGGACTCATTGAGATCTAGTCTTGACGGCCGTGCGATTACCAACAACTACGGACATATTGACGTCCAGAATCTTAACCCCCTAACCCGCTTAGCCGACCCGAAACTCAATGACAAATAAACTTCCGATCATGGCGCCCACGGAGATAACACCTCAGTGGATCACACAAGCGCTGCAAACAAACGAAATAGACGCGACGGTGTCCGACCTGGCGGTAGAAACGGTTGGTACCGGGCAGCTTGGTGAGACGCGGCGCTTTCGTTTGACCTATAGCGGGGCCGTGCCTGCTAATGCGCCTCGGACGCTCGTCGGTAAGTTTCCGTCAGATTCTGAAGTCGCCCGACAAAGCGGGCGAGACCTTGGGTTCTATCGTTCAGAAGTCATGTTCTATCGCGAGGCAGCCCATCGTGCAGTCATCAAAACACCAAAGAAATATGTTGCAGAGATAGATGCGGTTGACGACTTCGTGTTGCTTCTCGAGGATATGGCACCGGCCGTACCGGGCGATCAAATACGGGGTTGTACGCTCGAAGAAGCGCGGCTCGCGCTGGCAGAAGCGGCCAAGCTGCATGGCGCATTCTGGAACGACCTAGAGTTAATGAAACAAGATTGGCTCTATGTACCGCAAGGCGCTCAGGGTTTTTATACCACCGAACTGATGGAAAGTTCATGGGTCCATTTCGACAAAACCTACCGTCATCGATTCGAGCCGGAAGTGATGATGGTTTGCGAAAAATTCGTTACATCGCACGCCGCCTGGAATGCGCCGCGCCCGATGCCAAAAACCTATTCTCACTGTGATTTTCGACCGGACAATATGTTATTTGGCGGACAGCGAGTCGCGGTTGTTGATTGGCAAACGAGCAATTTTCTCGGCAGTGGCATGGACGTCGCCTATTTTCTTGGTGGCGTTTTCGATCGCGAAACGCGTCGTACCCATGAGGACGAACTGCTGCACTTCTATCACGATGAGTTAATCACTAACGGGGTATCCGACTACAGTTTCGATCATCTAATGGCAGACTATCGACATTACAGTTTCGCGGTGCTCGCGGTTATCATCGCTGCGACCGTGATCGTTAAACAAACCGAGCGTGGTGATCACATGTTCATCCAGATGATTAACGGTGGCGCTCATCAAGCGCTAGACAACAATGCCCTCGACATTTTACCGGCATAGGAGCACCCCATGCGTCTCGCTAAACCCCATCTTGACATCGGCTTATTCACCAACGAGATTACAGAACAT
>JBLFWZ010000380.1:0-3458 GCA_047611905.1 Gammaproteobacteria bacterium
AACAGCGTGCCGCGGAGTCCTAACGTCCGAAGTTGTTTATCGCGTAGAACCAACTGTGTTCCTAGCTGAGAGTGAACAACAGGCAATGTGCCTCACCTTGGAAGATCAAACGAAATTAGAACCTTTGCATTTCGGCGGTAAAGAATTCGAATCGGTCGATAAAATGAACGACTGGTTGATGGAATTCTCCCAAGGGCGTGGCGATGACGGCAAATCCCTGTACGCGCAGTGCGGCGGCAACTGCAGCCCGCGATATACGTTTCGAATTTCGCAGAGTGGCGGCAAACTACGCGTTGAAGCGGACGTATTGTGCGGCCTAGCCAGGGATAAGAAAGGCGACCTGTACGCTGTGTCTACCGCGATCGAACGGCGCTGCAGCGCTAAATAGATTGCCTTATAAATGTGAAGGGCAGACCTCATTGACGATGTCAATTGTTGGTCTCCATCGGTGAAGTGTAGCACCCAAGCTGCCGTTCGATATGGCGCTTGGCCAGGGCTGCTTATCTCCTCCGGTGCGATTCTCGCGTTTGGTTTTTCAATCGAACGCGAAGTGCTTTTTTTCAATTTTTCCTATGCGTGGATCGTTTTCTGGCTGCTACTTCTGGAACGCCGCTTACCGTACAAACCGGCTTGGCGTGTCGCAGATGGTCAAACCGGGGCTAATTTAAGCCATACCTTTCTAAACAAAGGCCTGGTGCAATTGCTACTCGTTCAGCTTATCGCACTCGGGCTGCTCGGCAACGACGATCCGACGATGGTGTCCCAGCTACCTCTCGCCTACCAAATTGCTATCGGACTCATCATCTCGGAAATCGGCCTGTACAGTGCCCATCGCTTGGCCCACGAATGGCCGCTTTTATGGCGTTGCCATGCCGTACACCACAGCGTCCAACGTCTCTGGTTGGTCAACACCGGGCGATTTCACTTTATCGATTCTCTCGCGAGCGTCGCGGCAAGCGTGCCGTTTTTCTTATTGTCCGGAATTTCGATGGATGCCATTGTCTGGGTGAGCGCGATCACGGCTTATATCGGCATATTGACTCACTGCAATGTCGACATGGAATGCGGGTTTTTGAATTACGTCTTCAATACGCCGAATTTGCATCGCTGGCATCATTCGACGAATAGATCCGAGGGCGACCGCAATTACGGCGAAAACCTCATGCTTTGGGATTTAATCTTCGGCACATTTCTGTACAAAAAAGAGAGCCAAATAGAGACCATAGGAATCACCGAAAAAATGCCGGAACGATTCCTCGATCAACTGGCGCTGCCGTTTCGATGGCAACGCTACCAACAGGTAAAATGCGGGCTAAGCGACGTTTAAACAGCCGCCATTTGCTCAGGCTGTGGCAGTGGATCGCAAGCGCCACTGCAGCGCTTTCCATGCCGCCCAAACACCCAATCGAGATAATCGGCTCCTGGGATTAATGTCGGCGGCGTTCAGGATCATGTGCGCAGCAGCACGCACGTGTTTGAAATCGTATAGCTGAGTCGTTCGGCGAGTATAAGCGGCCGCGCACGACCGTCGATCGTAACGCTCAGACGGGTCGGAAAACGCGACGTTGGCGCTAAAGTACGCGTAGGCTAGTTCGTCGTCGTCCGTCTCGGAAACTCGCCCATACGCTATCTTGCACCGCTCCAACACGCTCATTTTTCGGTCATTGAGATAGCGCGCTAAATGGGTCTTGAACAATTGGTAATGCCGCGCCTCATCCTGTGCGATATACCCGGCAATTTGTTTGAGCACCGGTTCGGTAGTGCGATCGCGTATCGCCGAATAAAACGAGCAGGTTCCGGATTCCACGACGCAGCGCGCGACCAGCTCGCCGGCTGGGGATCCACGCACCGATGCCTGCACATCTAACGGGATTTGATAACCCGATCTGAAGTGCCGAAGGCATTTTTCGTAATCGAACGTCGGCTCAATTAATTGAGCCCATTTACCAAGCGCGTCGCCGTGTTGACGCTCTTCCACGCCCCAATGAGATGCGGCCTTTTTGAAGCTTTCGTCGTCAGCAAAGACCTTGTGTAAATACTGTACGTAGTCGGTACTGTTCGCTTCGACTAATGCGGCGGCCTTTACTGCCTGCAACAGCTCGGGTTCCACGGCCTCGGGCTCGATTTCAGGCCAGTTTATGTCGTTTAAGGTCCAATGTGATTTCACTGCATGCAACCTAGTAAGTCCGAATGAATTCGACGGCGCCGCACGCGTTCAGCAGAGGTTAACGTGAGTCGATTATCCTTCATTTTATGTACCAGCCCAGCAACGCGCGTATAGTAAGATTGTAACAATGTTTCTGTATGCTCAATGCAACTCCAGCGCGACCATCTCGCGAATCGGTAATAGACATGGCAACTAAACTTCAACGAGCAAACTTCTCTGTACAGCCGTATTTACCCGAGCGCTTGGGTTTCCTAGGCGGCGTGGCCAGTAGCGCCGTCGACCGCATGCTGGGTTTACGCAAGCTCGCTGACTTTTACTACGGCTTTGATGCGGATCTTGCACCGGCCGCCTTAGCGCGAGACGTCATAGCCGGACTCGGCGTCACGGTTCAAGTGGACCCGCGTGAACTCGAATTGGTTCCCGCCTCTGGTCCCTGCATTGTCGTGTCAAATCACCCGCACGGCATGCTCGATGGGCTGATTGTAATGGATCTGCTAGCGCGAATACGTCCGGATTTCCGCGTCATGGCTAATCATTTTTTGGCGCGTTTTACGCAGCTACAACCGTTATTCTTTCAAATCGACCCGTTTGGCGGGAAGGCCGCCGTGCGGCGCAATATCGCCACCGCTCGGCAAGCAAGCAAATGGTTAGATGACGGCAAGCTACTAATGGTCTTTCCTGGTGGCGAAGTCTCCAGTCTAAATCGCACGGATTGGCGGATAACGGACCCGACATGGGATGAAGGCGTGGCACGATTCGCCGAGAAATCGGGTGCGCCAGTGGTACCGATGTACATCGGTGGACACAACAGCGCTGGCTTTCAGTTAAGTGGCTTACTCCACCCAAACTTTAGGACCGCCTTGCTGGTTCGAGAAATGATGAATAAACAAGGATCTACAATCGACGTCCGCGTGGGTCGAGAAATATCCTCTACAACGCTGCAATCTCTCGAGCAGCGCGCTCAGATCACCCGCTATTTGCGCACCAAAACTTACCTACTGAAGGAGAAAAATGCGCAAAATATTAATTTGGGCCCGCGACCAAACCATGCACGCCCAGCGCAGGAGATTGCAGTGGGCGGCGCGATCGAAGATTTCCAAAATGAAATCTCCAACCTGCCGAGCGAACAACAGCTCTTGACCAATGGCGCGTTCGAAGTTTATTACGCGACAGCAGACCAGATACCGAAAGTACTGCAAGAAATCGGGCGCCTGCGCGAACTTTCGTTTCGTGCCGTTGGCGAAGGAACGGGCAAGTCTTCTGATGTCGATCTGTATGACAGCTACTACAC
>JBLFWZ010000381.1:0-3402 GCA_047611905.1 Gammaproteobacteria bacterium
GCCAAATCGCGCGACCAGATTGGGTAACCCCGTTTGACGCCGACAGCTCTGCCGCGTGCGCAACGCGCAAGCAATTTCTTGAGCGCTATGCTGATAAGCCCGTGCTCGTTCTAGGCACGCATTTCGCGAATCCTGTCGGCGGCAAAATAGTCCGCGACGGCGACACCTATCGATTCGATGTATAGCGCGTAGGACCAATAGTCAGCATGTCCGACGCAATTACTTATGAGGCCCATGGCGACACGGCGCTGATCGCTTTGGATGACGGCAAGGCAAATGCGTTTGGCCACGGTTTTATCGCCTTACTGAACACACACCTCGATCGTGCCGAGAAAGACGCTAAAGCCGTTGCCATCTTGGGACGGCCGGGACTGTTGTCAGGCGGTTTTGATTTAAAAGTCGTCAACGGCGGTGATCCACACGAGATAAGCCGCTTAGTGAATGCGGGTGCGCGTTTGATGATGAGGATCTATGGCCATCCACAACCTGTCGTCGTAGGGGCGACAGGTCACGCGGTGGCACTGGGTGCGTTCTTGTTGTTAGCAGCGGATCATCGCATTGGAACCAGCGGTGAGTTTAAGATCGGCCTGAACGAGACAGCTATCGGATTGAACTTGCCAGAGTTTGGTATAGCGCTGGCGACCGAACGCATGTCCCGTAGACACCTAACTCAAGCGACAATCGGCGCTACCTTGTACGACCCCTTAAGTGCGTGTGACATTGGCTACCTCGACGAAGTAAGTTCGCCGGACGCAATTCGCGACACGGTCATCGCGCGTGCGAACGAGATGGCCAAACTCGATGGTCCTGCCTTTGCGAAGTCGAAGGCGACGTTACGTGGTGCAACAATCCGTACGGTGGTGGCCGGACTGGGTTAAGTCAAAGATTCCGGAGACTGGAATGCAAAGTAGAAAGGCCGCGCAGGAGACACAGTTTTATTGGAACATCGCCGACGATTTTCTGATTCGCGAATCGGTTGACGAAGGCAGCTTAATGGGATTTCCGTGCCTGCGGGTCCACGGAGAATTTTTTAGCACCTGCGAACATCGTACGAGTGACTTGATCGTCAAGCTAGCAAAAGAAAGAGTAACTGAATTAATTGAACTCGGCTGCGGTGAAGCGTTCGCGCCGGCAGGGCGCGTATTCAAGGAGTGGGTACTCGTGAAGCAGCGCAATAAAAGGGCTTGGAACGCACTAATGGATGAAGCTTTGAATTTTGTAGCCAACAAACGCAAATGAGTGATTTTTCTGGGTTCCCCGCCGCCGGGCTAAATTTCCTGCAGCAGTTACCCAAGCGCGACAAAGCCTGGTTCCAAGAGAATCGAAAAATTTATGACGAGTGCATCGTCGTGCCGTCGAAGGCGTTTGTCGAAGCCCTCGGCGCGAACCTCTGCAAATCTGTTTCTTCGGCAATTATTGCCGTTGCGAAAGCAAACGGTTCGATGGCGCCAATAAATAACGACGTTCGATTTTCTAAAGACAAATCGGCGTATAAAGATCACTTGCTGTTCCGCTTTTGGGAAGGTGCAGACAAGAAAACCGCAGCCACCTTGTTCGTCCGAATCAGCGCTACGGAAATCGGTTTTGCGAGCGGCGTTGCCTTCTCGAACGTAGCTCATTGGCGTGAATTAATTGATAGAGACAAAACTGGGAAGCCGTTGGCAACACTTATTGCGCAAGCTACGGAAAAGCGACCCATTGATGTTGCCGGCCAAGAATTGAAGAAGGCACCCGCGCCGTACCCGCAAGATCATGTTCGAGCCGCCCTATTGCGCCATAAAATGCTCCAGATACGTTGGGCGGAAGCGTTGCCTAAGGAAATCCGCACGAAGAAATTCGCTGATTTATGTGGAGCGCGTTTGGCCGAACTAGCCGATATTCATCACTGGCTGGTCGAACACTCTCCGATTTGAAACGGCGGGAGTGCAAACGGCGCCCCGCTAGTAAAAAGAAAATATTTTCTCTGGAGTAAAAACAAATGAGTGGTCCGCTATCTGGTGTACGCATCATCGACCTATCCAATGTGGTTTCTGGCCCGATGGCCGTGCAAATTCTCGCCGACCAAGGCGCAGATGTCATCAAAGTCGAACAACCTGGGGCAGGCGATACGGCACGCAGCATGGGGGCAGTGCGCGCGGAGATGGGCGCACTGTTTGCAGTATTAAATCGAAATAAGCGCTCCATTGTGATTGATATGCAGAAATCCGAGGCCAACGAGATAATGCGCGATCTCGTCAAGTCGGCGGACGTTATCGTGCAAAACTTCCGTCCTGGCGCAATGCAACGCATGGGACTCGACTATCCTAAGTTAAAGGCCCTTAACGATAAGATCATCTACGCGTCGATTAGCGGCTTCGGCCAAGACGGACCGTACTCGAATCGCCGAGTCTACGATCCGATCATCCAAAGCGTAGCCGGGTTTGTCGATTGTCAAACGAGCAAGAAAGAAACAAGCCCGCAACTCATTAAGAATATCATTTGTGACAAAGCGACGGCGCTGACAGCGGCGCAAGCGATCACCGCCGCGCTATATGCGCGCGAACGCGGCAACGGTGGGCAATCCCTCGAAGTAGCGATGGTCGACGTTGGCTTGTCGTTCCTGTGGCCAGACGGGATGTGGAACGACACTTTCTTAGGCGACGATGTTCGGCCGATGCCGAGTTTGAATGACATCTATCGCGTCAATAAAACCGCCGACGGCTATATCGTTTCTTTAGTCGTCTCGGATGCAGAATGGCAATCCATGTGTCGCGCCATCGACAACGACGCGCTGGCGGCGGATCCGAGATTCGGCACGATCCCTGATCGAATTAAACATATCGACGAGCTTGTCGAATTGTTGGACCTCGAACTAGTCAAGTGGAAAACGGAAGAACTTTGCGTGCGGTTGGACGAGCAAGACGTTCCTTTCGCAAAGATCAACCGGCTAAACGAGGTGCATTTGGATCCACAAATCGTACATCGCGGCACAATTGTAGAAATGGAACATCCGACGGTTGGGCGGATGCGATTACCCAGACCGATCGCGCAATTTTCCGCAACACCCTCTGCAATTCGATTTCTAGCACCGACGTTTGGGCAACATACGAATGAAGTTCTGGCAGAACTCGGACGCTCAGAAGCCGCGATTGCGACGCTTCGCGAAAGCGGCGCGGTCGCCTAAGCGAGCACGGTGATAATTAAATTAGGCGCGCAATGTACGGATGTAGAAAATAATACAGTACGAATGTCGTGATGCCGACCACTGCCGGCCGGAAGGCGAGATGTTGTTCTTGACCTTCACTGGTCATGCTCAATCCAACCGCGGAAGCTGCACACAATAGACTGACGAAAAACAATAATAGGCCCAAGCCGAAGTCAATAATGTCGCCGAGCCCAAATGTTTCATCAATGGCGGGCGGC
>JBLFWZ010000382.1:0-3353 GCA_047611905.1 Gammaproteobacteria bacterium
GTTCCCGCGTGAGCTTGGCATTGCCCGTTGCTGGAATTTATTGCTGAACGGCTTGTTCGCGCAATCGCAACGACCGAGCAATCCATCCGGCGATACCGGAGACCGTCCCGGCTATTGCTGCAATGACGAACGCGATGCGGTAATCGCCAAAGTGATCGAACAAATAACCTGCCATCCACGGTCCAATGGCGCTGCCGACGGCGCTGCCGAACAAACCAATGCCAACTATTGACCCGAAATGCACACCGCTAAATCGATCGCTCATCATGGCTGGCACGAGCGATGCGGTGGCGGAATACCCAACACCCAACATAATGGCGTACAGATAGGTAGCAATCGCCGATGGCGCCGAGCCGACCCACGCGAGTGCACCAACACTGGCGACTAATATTGCGATCCCGCACACAAACACGAGTTCGCGCTCAACTCGATCGGACAGCCAACCACCGCCCGTTTTGCCGAACACGCTCGCGAGTCCGACGACGCCGACGACTGATGCCGCGACGAGCGCCGAGACTCCGTGGTCAACGAGGTACGCGACTTGATGCACGTGTAAGGTCTGGGAGCAGATACTGCCAAAAAAGAACGCCGCGACCATCAACCAGAATGGCGTACTTCGAAGCGCCATGGCGAGCGTTATTGATGATGTCACGGTGGAAGGCGCACTGTCCGTGGCGACCGATTCGCCGAGATCATGCACAAACTCCTCGTCGTCCAGCGCCGCCGCTATAGCGGGCGACGGTTTGGGATTCGTTATCCATAAGTAAACAGCGGCTGGGACAATCCAGAACGTACAGATGCAGCCGAGAACGCGAAATGCGATCCGCCAACCATGGGCGTCGATCAGGACCTGGCAGAGCGGCACGACCGTCAACATTCCAACGCCGATACCGGAACTCACAATACCCATCGCGAGACCAATACGATGCTGGTAGCGACGCTGCACCATCACTAGCGCCGGTAGCCATCCGCACATCGCGACCGACACGGCCGTCGTCAATCCAAACGCCGTATACAGATGCCAGGGTTCCGACATATAACTATTTGCCCACAATGACGCGCCGAGGCCGAGGCCGCCGACACCGACCAACAGCGGCGGCCGCACTCTATCGCACAAGAACCCAACCAACGGATTCGTTATTCCATGGACAATCGCAAACACGCTAAAAGCCCCTGCCAGTAGTGAGCGACTCCAACCGAATTCGGCCAACAGTGCGACGAGAATAACGCTATAGGAATACCAAATCCCATAAGCGAGCCCCAAGGTCGCGGCGATAATCGCAAGCGGCGCACAACGTCGCGCGAAATCGAGAAACTGCGCAAATGGGCTTAGATGCATGGATAAACTAGTTTTGGTTTGAGGTAGATATTGCGCCGGGTGCTGACGAGCACCAACGCTTGAGCTCGAACATGATAGACGACTCGCGTGCGGCGGTGCATTGCTTCGACTGATGATTAGCCATCCGAATCATTTATCTCATCATTTCAAGCAACGAATCCTACGACCTATCACTGTCGGCTTTGTGGTCGATTCCAATCACCACCTCGGAAGGTTTCAACCGCCCTATGTAACCGCGGAACAATGCCATCCGCCCGCTGGTGGCGTCGCAACACGGAACAAATCGCGACGTAGCGCGTAAAGGAGCGCGGGATAAGTTCCATCTATGTGACTAGGGCCTATTGATCTTTCGTACAGGTCGCTGTTGCCCGTAGGGCTGAGGCCAGATCGGCGTCCAGCGGCGTTATCGCGCGCTCATGTAGCTCGGCTACACAACACTTGCTCTGCCTTGCTGGACCCCAATCTGGCTTCAGCAGCGATTTGTACGAAAGAGCAACAGGCCCTAATACCGTCAGAATAAGCCGCCCGACACTTCTACTTTGCCAAAACTACAGCGATTTTTTGCTGGATGTGGCATTTGCCACCGAAGCACCGTCGGTCGGACTTGCATTTCAACAGCTGAAACGATTGAATTGCCCACAAATATGGCGAACCCGCCGGAGAGCGCACCATGAATTCAATCAATCTCGCAGAACTACCGAAAGTCGATACGTCAATGGTTTACACCAAACCGCTAGACGGACCGGCGAAAGTTCGAGTGTTCCCACCGGCGAGCGGACTCGAAACAGAGACCCCTGAACACGAAAGCATCTCAGTGCCGGTGTACGACTGCCGGCCTATCGCGGATCAGTTGACGATGGACGATGCCGGCTTTCAATTGGTCTCACATCATTCAGCGTTCAACGATTACTACGATGCAGATCTCGTCGAAAGAAATTACTACCCAGAAGCGGCCGCCCTACTAAAGGAAACCTTAGGCGCGTTGGCGGTCTATATTTTTGATCACAACGTGCGCAATAAACCCCGCTGCGACGACGGCATGGAAGGTGTCCGAATGCCGGTCGAAGGGGCACACAACGATTACACCTTGAGTTCCGGTCCGCGTCGCATTCGCGAAGTGTTAGCAGACAACGATGCGTCACATTTAGTCAAACGCCGCGCAGCGCTAGTCAATTTGTGGCGGCCTATCGTCGGGCCCGTGCAAGATCACCCGCTAGCAATTTGTCACGCCGGCTCGACAAAATTAGACGATTTTATCCCGACCGAAATTCAGCATTTTATGGAAGGTAATTTAGAAACACCGTCGCTAGTCGGCGAGATCTATTCGTTCAAGCACAGCCAAGACCACCAGTGGTTTGCCGTGTCTGATATGCAACCGGACGAGGTGATTTTTCTTAAGTGTTTTGATACTGCGACGGACGGACGGGCGATTTTCACCGGGCATACAGGATTTCAAAATCCAAATTGTCCAGCAGAATTTAAGCCGCGCGAAAGTATCGAAGTTCGAACGGTTGTGGTCTTTCCCGAAGACGCGTGATCACGCTCTCCCCCGTCTACCTTAGACGGGGACTTGTCCTGCCGCGCTTTACGCCGGTTCAAGCAACCTGTGTGTTGCCACCTACCTGCGCGTCGAGATACTCGTCGTAAGTACCGCTGTAGTCGATTACACCATTAGGGCTTAATTCGATAATTCGGGTAGCAAGCGACGACACGAATTCACGATCGTGACTAATGAAAATTAGCGTACCCGGGTAATTTTCAAGCGCCAGGTTTAAGGCCTCAATTGATTCCATATCAAGGTGATTGGTTGGTTCGTCCATGATCATAACGTTTGGCTGTTGCAGAATGAGTTTGCCAAACAGCAACCGCCCTTCTTCTCCACCGGATACAACTTTTACGGATTTTTCGCTGTCTTCCTTCGAGAACAACAGTCGACCTAAAGTGCCGCGGATTAACTGCTCGTCCGCATCCTTCGGTTGCCATTGCCCGATCCAATCGTAAAGCGTCATGTCTA
>JBLFWZ010000383.1:0-3347 GCA_047611905.1 Gammaproteobacteria bacterium
GACGGATGTCCGATTTATGTTGGCCGATCCTGAAGGCTTAGCCATTGAACGGGCGACGAAACCGGGGGGCTACTTTGTGCCAGGCACTGTCATGGTGATCCCGGAACTGGATTCGGTTAAAGGGACAGTCGTTTGCGACTCAACATTTCACGAATACTACACGCCGCTCAAAGAACCGTATCGCTTCGAGGTTGACGGCAAAATCCAATCGGTCACTGGCGGTGGTACGGAGTTAAAAGTTATTGAGCGGGCGCTAAAACGGGCTGGCAACGGCGAATACGGAAATATTGTACATTTTACGTGTGGTTATCATCCGTCTGCACGAGTAACCGGCAAGTCGTTTATCGAAGACCAACGAGCGATCGGCTGCAACGCGGTCGGTTTAGGATTGCCGCAGTGGGTCGACGGGGGTGGCGAAAATCACCCTGACTGTGTCATGCAGGAGCAATCGTTTTGGATCGATGGCGAGCAGATCATCGACGCAGGTGTTATTGTCGCGCCATCCGATTTGGCCAATGCCGTAAGTCAACTACAGCCTATTTACGGATAATACCAAATCGTTAATTTGCCGTGACTCGAACACGGATTCTGGGAACCGCGCATGAATGACCTGGACTACCAAACTTATTCGCTAGGCGAGGTAGCCCTCGATTCGGGTGAAACGCTCGTCGAGGCAAAACTAGCCTACCAAACATTCGGAACGCTGAACGCAGCGAAAGATAATGCTATTTTGCTCTTAACGCATTTTGGCGGTACGCACGTACACAGCGCGCACTTTATGGCACCGGGAAGAGCGCTCGATCCGAAAACTTACTTTATCGTGATCGTGAATCTTATAGGTAACGGGGTATCGAGCTCGCCGAGTAACTCTGGCGGTGCGAATTTTCCGCTTGTGTCGATGGCCGATAACGTCCGCCTACAAAAACGTTTGCTCGAAGAAGTGTTCGCTGTCAGTAGATTAGCGCTCGTTGTTGGTCACTCGATGGGCGCTGCTCAAACCTTCCATTGGGCTGCGTTGTTCCCCGACTGTGTCGAACGTGCGGCTGTCATCTGCGGATCCGCAAAAACCTCAACACATAACGATGTATTTCTCGAAGGCATGCGCGGCATTTTAACGGCGGATCCGGTTTGGGCCGACGGAAATTATTCCGAGCCACCGCTTGATGGACTCCGTGTCATGTCGCGGGCATGGGCGGCGTGGCCGCCGTCCGCGCACTTTTATCGCAACGCTTACTATGAGTCTCTGGGATTCACGTCGGCCGAAGATTTTCTCGCGCGTTACTGGGAAGCGACCTATACCGCAATGGATGCTAACAACGTTCTTGCGCAAATTGCGACGTGGCGCTCTAGCGATATCAGCAACAACAAACTCTATGACGGCGATTTAAAACGTGCCTTGGGTGCGATTACCGCGCGGGTTGTACTTATGCCGTGCCTCACCGATGCTTATTTTCCGCCAGAAGATAGTCAGATCGAAATGCGTCATCTAAACAATGCGCTGATGCGTCCAATTAATTCGCTGTGGGGGCACTGGGCGGGTTCCGGACGCAATAAACCAGACTCTGATTTTATCGATGGCCAACTAAAAGAACTGCTGGCGTCTTAAGGACACGGTTCTCGCCTTGTTTGTGGCACATCAATTGAGCGACCGAAGCAATCCGGTTTTGCTAGTAGTCTATCGATGGATTTGACCGAACTCTCTGCGAGCGCCGCCGCGCAATTGCTGCGCGACAAGTCGATTAGCGCTGTCGAGTTGACCCAAGCTTGTCTTCAACGAATCGCGGAACGCAACAACGACGTCGGGGCGTTTCGGCATATCGATCCAGATTTTTCCTTAGCGCAAGCAGCACGCGCCGATCGCGACGTACCACGCTCGCCTCTGCACGGTATCCCGTTTGCGGTTAAAGATGTGATTGATACGCGAGATTTTCCGACCGAGTATGGAACGAAAATACACGCAGGGCGCCGTCCCAGTGTCGACGCAAAATGCGTATCACTGATGCGCGAGGCGGGAGCCGTGTTGCTCGGTAAAGTTGTAAGTACCGAATACGCGATGTTTACGCCAAACGAAACTCGCCACCCCATGAATCTGGAGCACACGGCGGGTGGATCGTCGAGCGGCACTGCCGCCGCGGTCTGCGACCGAATGGTGCCGATCGCTTTTGGTAACCAAACTGCTGGGTCATTGATTCGTCCAGCGGCTTACTGCGGCGTCTACGGACTAAAACCAACGTATGGCACAACCGATGGCGCGGGTATCCTGCCGCTGCAGCTCTATTTCGACACCTTAGGCTACATGGCACGTTGCATTGAGGATCTGCAATCCTTTTACGGCATCGTAAGCGAGAAGGATCAAACGACGCAGTGGCCAGAAGCGCAGCCGGCGAAAATCGGAATTTGTGAAACCTTCCAATGGGAATTCGCCGAACCAGCGAGTCGATCGGTTTTGACTCAAGCAGCAAAATTGTTCGCGAGGCATGGGAACCATATTGAACCGTTTGGCTTGCCGTCGGCGCATAAGGATCTGGTCGCCGTGCACCGGCGAGTACTGTATTCCGGCATCGCAACGTCGCTTGACGAAGATTTTCGCAATCACGCCGACCAGATGAGCGATCAACTGCTGGATTTGCTCGAGGAAGGTCGGCGCACGACGGCGCAAGAGTTTCATCAAGCGAAGACAATAGCGGCCAAATGCCGCGCCTCGGTGAATGATTGCTTCGGCGATTTAGACGCCATCATCTGCCCGAGCGCCCCCGCTGAGGCGCCGCATGGTTGGGCTACCGGAAATCCAATTTTCCAGGTATCTTGGACACTGCTCGGCGTGCCCTGTCTGAACTTGCCGGTAGGGATTGGCCCTAATGGCTTGCCGGTCGGGATCCAATTAATAGGAAGACAATACGACGATAAAAAGCTGTTGGCTCTCGGCCAGCATCTGACGCGTGATTTGCCTCCAATCCAAGCGTAGTGAAAATTCGATGCCAGAAATTAAAGCATTCAACGCGAGCGATCTCGCGCCTAATGAGATCCGTCAGCTTATTGTGGACGGGCGCCCGCCGATCGCAGTTTACAATTTGGACGGCGAATATTTTGCGACAGACGACACGTGTACGCACGGCGACGCCTCGTTAGCAGAAGGAGATATCGACGGTGACGAAATCGTGTGTCCGTTCCATATGGGCACATTCGACATCCGTACGGGCGAAGCGTGTTCGGCCCCGTGCGCGTTTCCGTTGAAAACCCACACTGTTCGGGTGGATGACGACGTCATTTACATCGAGATCGATGCATGACAACGAAGATATTTCGGATCGGTCAAATCGTGCCAAGTTCCAACACGACAATGGAGA
>JBLFWZ010000384.1:0-3338 GCA_047611905.1 Gammaproteobacteria bacterium
CCAATCGATAGTGAATTCATTGCCGATCATGCCCAGTGATGCCTTCTGCACCGGTTCGCCTCGGTCCAGGCGATCGCGAAATTCTTCCTGCATTTTTTCGACGACGTCATCACTTGTGATTTTTCGGGCAACCAGAGCATCCGCGAACAACTCTCTTGTCGTTTTCTGCTTCTTGATGCGACCGTACATGATCGGTTGCGTCGCGGCGGGTTCGTCCGCTTCGTTGTGTCCCAGACGTCGATAACAAACCAGGTCGATGACAACATCTTTCTTGAATCGTTGCCGATACTTCAGCGCGAGACGAGTGACGAAAATTACCGCTTCGGGATCATCGCCATTAACGTGGAAGATGGGCGCTTCAATCATTTTCGCCACGTCACTGCAATAGTCTGTCGAGCGCGCGTCTGACGGGCGACTGGTCGTAAAGCCAATTTGGTTATTAATCACGATGTGTACAGTTCCGCCGGTACGAAAACCGTTGGTTTGTGACATCTGAAATGTTTCCGTAACGACGCCTTGACCGGAAAACGACGCATCGCCGTGAATCAGTACTGGAAGGACTTCTTGCCGCTCCTTGTCGCCTCGCCGCTGCTGCCGTGCACGCACCGAACCTTCAACGACCGGATTTACGATCTCCAGATGTGAGGGATTGAACGCCAATGCAATGTGTACGTTGCCACCCGGCGTTTTCATGTCCGATGAAAAGCCCTTGTGGTACTTAACGTCGCCGGAGCCTTTCAATTCGTCGAGGTCGTATTTTCCTTCGAACTCCTCAAACAACTCCTCCGGTGATTTGCCCAGGATATTGACCAGCACGTTGATACGCCCACGATGCGCCATTCCGATTACGATCTCTTCTATACCCGATGCCCCACCCTGCTGAATCAGGTCGTCTAGCATCGGAATGAGGCTCTCACCGCCCTCAAGGGAAAAACGCTTCTGACCGACGTAACGAGTGTGCAAATAGCGTTCAATGCCCTCGGCACTCGTTAGGCGATCAAGAATATTAAGCCGCTCCTCATCGCTCAGTGTATCGGACGCAACGCCACGCTCAAATCGTTTGCGTAGCCACAAACGTTCCCGGGCTCTGGAAATATGCGCGAATTCGGCACCGATCTTGCCACAGTAGATACGCTTCAGGAGCGCAAGAATATCGCGCAACTTCATGCGCTCGTCGTCCATACCGGCCAATCCACCGGTGGAAAACTCGATATCCATGTCAGCTTCAGTCAAGCCCAGATAATCGAGCTTCAGGACACCTGGCATGCGCCGTTCCATGAGTCCAAGGGGGTCGATATCGGCGATCTGATGCCCACGAAGACTGTAAACCTGAATCAAGCGGGAAACGGCGGCCTGTTTTTCGCCGGACCCCGTGGCGCTAGCCCCTGGGCGTGCAGCGACACGTCCCGTTTTGCGTCCGTGTTTTGACTCCAGCAGCAGCTCTTCGCGAATCGCTGAGTGTACAATTTCTGTATCCGGGTCACCTAAACTCTCGAAATAATCACGCCACCCGCTGGGCACCGAGTCTGGTTGCTCAAGATATTGCTCGTACAGCGATTCGACGGCGCTCGCGTTCGCACCGAACAATGGCGTAGATGCTAGTTGTTCCTTAAGAGAATCACTCATCTTTTCAGAAGCTTATGTCGCCCGACTGGGCCTCAGCTCAAACTCTGGGGTAGCGGAAAAAAGGGGCGCTAGTCTATCCCAAGCGCACGGCAGAAGGAATCGCCACTGTCGAGAATTGTGAGCTATAACAAATTGAATAAATTGACTAGTTCGTAACACACTAGACAAGCATAAAAGGAAAAGAACACAGTCAGGAACAATCCGGTTCTGAATCGATTAAGAAACTTGGATTTGGCCAGGAATACCAGCGCGAGAATGCCGAAGCCCGTCAACCCGAGCTTGGTGCTGGTAAACAGCTGGACACTGTGATTCATGGCCGCTTGCATGAGCGGATTCGCCTCGTACATGCCCAGATTAATGAGTTGCAGTGTCAGGAAAGCGTCGGCGCAAGATAACAGCATCGTGCCAGTGGCCAGAAAGAACAACCAGGGGTGATGCCAATCAAGGAAAATTACATCTTCGTCGACTTCACGTCGGTGCTTGTGACGTCGTGATCTTATGAATCCGTAAAAAACGGTACGCCACGAGAACTCGCGACGATCATCGTTAATTCTTGTCTTCGACAAAGTCTCAATCACTTCCATGTAGTTGGGTTTCCTAATGAATATTATTCCCTGTTTCCATCCGAAGTTTCCAACAGCAGGAACGCAATGAGATCATTACGATCTTTCTCTCTAAATATGCCAGCAAACGTCATTCGGTTTCCCGGTAAGAATGTGCCGGGTTGTGATAACCAGGCATCCAATGCTCTGGGCGTCCATACGAAACCCGCATCCTGCAACGCTTGCGAATACTTAAAATCCTTACCCGCGCCCGCCTGTCGTCCAAAAACTCCATGCAGCGCTGGCCCGATCATGTTTGGTCCATCGCGATCAAAGCTATGGCAGGCCCTGCATATTTGCGCCTGCTGCCTGCCGTTTTTCTCCGCCGCACTGGCAAACGGCTCCGCCGCAAGATAATCATCCACGCTCAGAACTTGCTGTTCGCCCAGTGTTGCCGCCGACAACAAAGGTGCCACTGCCTCCTCTGACTGATCGCTCTCAGATTGCTTGCCGCACGCGGCGAGCAAAATCAATAATGTCAGAATCGTCAGCCAATTACTTGCTGGTCGCACCCGCTACTCACAAAAGCCATCAATCGTTTCGAATATAGAGCAATTTCCGCGCCAGCGCCTCATCATCATGATTTCGCATGGATTATCGAAAATGCTCGCCGCAGCATGGCGCGTTTTTGTATAATCCGCCGACGGAAATAGCTCGGAATCAATACGATGAAGGCTTACACGGGAACATCTTTAGACGGTCGGGCAATACATTATGTTGACCGCAAGCGCTGGCTTTGGATTATTTCTGTCCTCTACCCGCTGCAGCCATTTTTCTACTTATGGATGCACTCGAAGAGCGGTAACGACGCCTGGTTAGTGCTGCCGTTTGCGCTAAATTATTTTCTAGCCCCGTTGTTGGACTGGGCTATCGGTGAGGACAGCAGCAACCCGCCTGAAGAGCTTGTGATGCAACTTGAGAAGGATCTCTACTACCGCCGGCTTACCTACGGCATTGTCCCTCTACATTTTCTGTCATTCGTGATCTGTGCCGCTTATGCGACTACACAGTCGATGAGTTGGGCGGCGTTTGTGCTGCTATCCGCATTTAGCGGAATTGTCAGCGGCTTGGCGATCAACACGGCGCATGAGCTCGGACACAAGAATACCG
>JBLFWZ010000385.1:0-3320 GCA_047611905.1 Gammaproteobacteria bacterium
TGAAGTGATGTTTGGCTCGCACGAGATCGCCTGCGGTATACAAGTAGCGCCCCACGCGCACATGATTCGCCGCCACCACATCATCGGGGCGCGGTCCGCGCATGCGCCGCTTGATTTCTTGCGGTTGCAATACGTAGCGACTTTTCGCACCTTCGCGCGCCCAATCACGCAACGCGTCAATATAGGCGTTACGGACCGACATACCTTGCGCCGCCGCTTCGTCGGGTACTTCAAAAGTTTCGCGATCCATATGCGGCACCATGTCGTATGTACCCGCTGACTCGACTGGCCGCACGATCCGCCCATCCTCATCGATCCACACTGCTTGAGGGACGTTGCGCATGCCGTAGAGTTCGGCGACCACATGCGCTTCGTCGATTAGACACGGATAGGTCGGTGGCGCCTGTTTCGCCCATAAATCTTCCGACCAGCCCATCAACCGCGCAAGAACCACTGGCCGCTCTGGGATATCTTCCGCGCGTATCTTAGCTTCGACTGCGGCCTTCCCCGCCGTGTCCAAAGCGACCGCGATCATCATGATTCCTTGATCCTTTAGTTCGGCATAAACTGCCTGCCACACGGACAGGTCGAAGCTGCAGCCTCAGTAAGAACCCCAGGAATGGAGAAATACTTTCTGACCTCGATAGTCAGACAAGGAATGCATCACCCCGTCGATGTCAGGCAAACTGAACTCGGGTGCTTCAAGCGAGAACCGCGCGTCGTGCAAGGTACTGACACTGGCGCCAAACGCCCAGACGTGCTCGTCACGCGTGATCGGCTGGCCCATGTGTGCGGCAAAGGCGGTGACATCGATACGGCCAGCATCGTCGCGCCACGCTGGGTCGAGCGCGACGCAAGCGTCGCCGCGACACAGTCCCGCGCTCTCAAGCTTCCAGCCAGTGGCTGCAGCCATCTCGGCGGTGTCCAACCACAGCGAATCGCCGCTGGCGCTAACACCAGGCAGCGTCGTTTGACGCTCATCGTAAAGTATGACGGTTGCGCTCATCGTTGCGCTCCTTGAGGTAATGCGCACATGCGCGGGGCTAATCTACCGTTACAGAACCTTCGTGGCTAGAGTTTCTTGAGACTCTAGCGTGTCGCACTCAGACCATAACGACTTGCTGTCAACGCGAATTCGATAGGAGGCCCGGCACTTTGCCTCGCAGACGACGTCGGAAAGCAGGTTCTGAGCTTGAGTTACTCATATGATAGCGAGCAATGCGTCGAATCGACGGATTAATCTTCGCGGTGCTTTTGCCCAGCGAAAGCCATCTCGTTGGCAGCAGACTATGGACCGACTCTGGCGATTCTTCGAATGGTTCGTCAATTCAATGGTCGACAGAAATCAATACATTGCTGCTGGATCATGCCTGTCCCAAACCTCCTGCCCCTTGCTGCTGGATCATGCCTGTCCCGAACCTCCTGCCCCAAACCTCGTCCCCCGAATTTGCTAATGTATCGTCCGCCGACTATCGGCCGTCCTTCGGTTCTCGAACTTCGCGAGTTAGTTTTTTCGCCTCGCGTACAACGGTCCGTGCTAGGGTTGACGGTGGAATAACAAGCGTATCTCTGCGGGGAACCCTAAATTGAAAAAGTTATCCGGATGTTTGCTTATCTTCGTCGGCGTTTTAAGCGGCTGCGGTGGCGGTGCTCCTTACGTAGGTCTGTGGCAATGCGCTAACGATCCGAGTCGAAGCCTTGAAATTCGACAATTCGAAGAATATTTCATCGTGATCGCTAGAGAGGGTGCCAAGCAAATCAAGCGCCAAGGTACATTTGAAAATGAAGTTTTAACAGTCGGCGCAAACAACGTTGGCGCGCAGATGGCCTTAGAACTAAACGGCGAAGAAATCACCTGTACGAAGCCGCCAAATTTTTGCCATTGCGATAGTTCATACAAGAAAGTTGATTCGCTGATTCCCGTCGACAGTGCGAGTATGCGGCAAGTAAATAAGCCAATTGTCGAGCGGCTGCCGGTCGCGCAAAATCTGACACCTAGCGATCGGAAAGTACTAGAAGGCGACGCCTTCATCCTCAAGCTGAACAACGGCGGTAAGGTGCAAGTTTTCAATGACACCGACAATGAGACAAACGCGAAGCGCGCATCTGATTGGCCAAAGTTGACTTACCACTACATTCCCGAATTAGCGCTCACAAAATTGGCCAGCAATAATTTCGCCGACGTTAAGAAAATCGACAACGAGGTCGTGGTCTTACTCCGCATCGGCCCTCGAAACATAGACCCATTCGAGCTGATCGAAAATGTTCATAAGGTGGTGAATACAAAGATCCGAACTGATCACTTGTTACCGTTATCCTACGAAAGCATGACGGTTGAACTGCCCGGTTCAACCTCAACAACGCCAGTCGTCGTACCGAATTCCGAATTCGATCTGAAAAGCGGTTCGCTCGATATCTCATTAACGCTGAACACGGATCCGAATAATGACGTTGCCGCGAAGCTGAAGACGGCAGAGGAGATTGCGAATGCGATTAACAATGGTTCCGTGCTGCCAATCGCAACCGTCCGGTTCATCCAACACCTCAGCGCTCAAAGTATTGTCGATGACGCTAACGATCCGCTCCTCACCAAACAGAAAACAGCGGAGATAGAACTCCAAATCACCCATAGATAGCTAGCTGGACGCAATCGAATTTGACGAGATGGCGCCCACGACCCCGCAAATTATGCATGGGTCCTAAGAGCTATCCGTTGATAAAAACCTCGGCAGCAAAATTTGAATCGAAAGTTGTCGATATCGGCCACTAATTCTTGGAAACTCGATTCACAACTGTTTCGGCGAAAACAGAACGCCTACCACAGCACGCCGGCCATGCGTAACGGGAATCTGCACACAAACGCCTCAATCACTCTTCGCCTAATTATCGCGATGAATTGACTCCTTATAACGAGTCTTCGAAACCAGTAGCGTTTCATTCGGAAGTCTAATTCGCACCTCGAACCGTTAAACGCGGTTTAGCCGCATCGATTTTCTTAACCTAGCGTGCTTCGATTTGGCCTGTATTTATACCTTCGTGTCTGAAGTTTCGACACCTCGATCGATCGTCGATGACTGAGCATTATTTCGACGTTCGCAATGCTGTAACAAATCACCTGCATTATCTCCCCCGTGGCGGAATTTCGGTATCGCACTAAGGTTCCTTGGTCGCGATGCGGAAATACCGACAAGAAATGATTGTGTGTGCAGGATTTTTTAGCCTGTAAGCAATTCGTAACGCACATGTAACGTATAGACTTTAGGGAGAACATTATGCAATCCAAATTATCAGTCGCAATTGCGTTGGCTATATGTAGCCAG
>JBLFWZ010000386.1:0-3299 GCA_047611905.1 Gammaproteobacteria bacterium
CCAGCGGTAAACCGTTGAACGAGCAACGGATAAGGCGTCAGAAACCTGCGTGACGCCGATCCCCGCTAATTGCAGCATAACCTGCGCACGCCGTACCGGCCGCGCCTCACGGCTGCGTTGGACGATCCGTTTCAACCGACGCTTCTGTGGACGGGTCAATCTCACTAAACTCTTCATACTCAGGTGGCCTCTCTCGGTATCCAGTGATTGCTAGACACAACCTCTGATCGCCGAATGTCACCTGAGTTCCATTCAATTGATCGATTTTTTGGAACGCCTATTTAGAGATCCATGTGGGAGCAGTTATCGGTGCCGCCGGTAAGCTGCTTGGTACGTGCTCAGTTTCCACTAACTCAGCGGGCTACAGTGATTTATTAAATTGGGCTTGCGCCTTTGGTAAATTGAATCGCGCGGGCGTGGAACGAGCAGGTACCTATGGTGCAGGGCTCTGTCGTTTCTTGATAGACAATCAGGTTGCCGTGCTCGAGGTTAACCGACCTGATCGTGCGAACCGGCGGTTGAAAGGTAAATCGGACCCGAGCGATGCAGAAAGTGCCGCGAGATCCGTGCTGGCGGGTACTTCCACGGCGATCCCTAAGACGCAATCTGGCGCGTGTGAATCGATGCGAATTGTTTCGGTTGCACGGCGCAGCGCGGTAAAAGCCAGGACTCAAGCAATCAATCAACTGAGAGCCATTCTGGTTAGCGCGCCGCAAGAGGTTCGAGACAAACTCTGGAAGGCAAAGGCCTTGGACTGCGTCAATGGCTGTGCGCGTCCGTAGTCTCGGCGATGGAGTGCTCCTGGAAACCATGACCATCACACTTAAGTCGCTTGCTAAGCGATGGATGGCGCTTACAAACGAGTAGAAGCAACTTGATAAAAACCTCGAAGAACTAACAAATAAGTACGCTGTTCGATTGCGGGCGCGGTTTGGTGTTGGACCGAGCACGGCAGCTATTTAGTTATCTGTTGCTGGGGATAATCCAGAGCGTCTTAAAAGTGAGGCCGCCTTGGCTGCGTTATGTGGCGTCAACCCGTTACCCGCATCTTCAGGTAAAACGGTAAGACACCGTTTGAATCGCGGGGGCAGTAGGGCAGCCAACAACGCACTGTGGGCCATCGCTATGGTTCGCATGCGAAGCGATCCACGGACTCGGATATATGTCGCTCGCCGGACCAATGAAGGGCTTACCTTGAAGGAAATACATCGTTGTTTGAAACGCTATATTGTGCGTGAACTATACCCTTTAACACTGCGTGATTTAGAGGCTGTAACTACCGATCCTTGACATAGGAGCGTCAATGCGGTGGTTGAGAGTTTCTTTGGCTCTCTGAAACAAGAACAGGTGCAGTGGTGCAACTATCAGACACGTTACGAAGCGCAACAGGACGTATTGAATTACATCTCGATGTTTTACAACCGACATCGATTGCACTCAACGCTCGGCCACATCAGCCCCAATGACTTTGAGAAACAATTGGTGAAATTAAAATACGTTGCTTAACTGGGGTGTACCAAATAGCTTGACCAGGTCACTCTACCTCGTGTCATGGTTAGCAATCTTGATGATTGGTTTTACCATTCTGTGATTGTTTATTTTAAAGGGAAACTTAGTTTATGGAGAACCTGAGTTTCCCTTAATCTCGCAAGCAGTTCGAAGAGAATTCGAATTACGCTCCGACCCGATGCACCCATGGTCGAGATCGTGCGTCCATTTTTTCGAAATCCTCGATATCAGTTTGCCGCACAAGGCTGGCGGCGATCGAATCGAGTCCGTTCAATAGCATATCGCTACGTAGCTGATCCAATTCGAAATCGTATTGACAGCCCGCATGATCAGTTATTGCATTCGCTTGAAGATCGACGGTAAGGGAAGCATCGTCTGGCTCCGTGATCACAGCAGCAAGGTTTCGCGCGGTTCGACTAGAGACCTTTGCCGCAAGCAAATTGTTTTGGAAGCAATTGTTGTAAAATATTTCCCCGAAACTCGGTGCAATAATACAGCGGATCCCGAAATCAACTAGCGCCCAGACAGCCATCTCGCGGGAGCTTCCACAACCGAAGTTTGGCCCTGCTACCAGTATTTTTGCTGAGCGGAACGGCGCTCGATTCAGAATGAAATCGGTTTTATCTCGGCCTTCATTATCAAAGCGCCAAGAGCGGAACAGGCCGACATCGAAATTCGGTCGCGCTCGATTAACGCAGTAGTCGATCGGGATGATCGTGTCCGTATCGATGTCCGGCAGAAACATTGCTGCTCCAATGCCTGAAAGCTGGGGTGGAAATATTTCGATCATGTTCCGAGTTTCCTTGGATCGGCGATTCGCCCCGTTAACGCTGCCGCCGCGGCGCTCGCGGGGCTCGCTAAGTGCGTTCGACTTCCTTTCCCTTGGCGACCTTCGAAATTTCTATTTGATGTCGAAACGCAGCGCTGACCGGCGCTTAGTCGATCTTCATTGAGTCCAACACACATAGAGCACGCCGGTCGACGCCATTCGAAGCCCGCGTTAAGAAACATCTTATCGAGTCCTTCTGCCTCAGCTTGTCGACGTACCTCGTTGGAACCCGGCACCACAAGCGCCCGAACATTTTTAGCTACTTTGTGGTCGCCAAGTACCGCGGCCGCCGCGCGCAGATCGGAAATGCGACTGTTCGTGCACGATCCGATAAAAACCGTATCGACTGGCACCTCGGTGAGGCTAACACCAGGTTTTAGGCCCATGTAGGCATAAGCTTTCTCCATACCGGCACGTGTCTGCGGATCGCTAGTGTCTTTCGGATCGGGCAGGATCTCGTCTACGTCGACGACGTGCGCCGGGCTCGTACCCCAAGTAACTTGCGGCTTCAGGTCGCCGACGTCGATGCTTATTTCGCGCGCGGCTTGTGCATCGATATCGCTCGGCAAAGTGCGCCAATGGCCGACTGCAGTATCCCAATTTGCGTCCTTTGGTGCATATCGGCGGCCGTGCAAATACTCGTAAGTGACGTCATCCGGGGCGACCTGCCCGATCCGAGCACCCATTTCGATACTTAGGTTGCACAAGGTCAGACGCGCCTCAATTGAGAGGCTCGTGACGCATTCGCCACAAAATTCGATTGCGAACCCCGTAGCCGCGTCCGCCCCATATTCACCGATTAATTTTAATATTAAATCTTTCGCGACCACCCTATTAGGCAACTGGCCGCGACATGCAACGCGCATCACTTGCGGGCGATACTGCAACAAGGTCTGTGTCGCCAAAACATGTGCCACGTCGGATGTTCCAATTCCCCACGACATCGCACCAACGCCACCTA
>JBLFWZ010000387.1:0-3284 GCA_047611905.1 Gammaproteobacteria bacterium
AAATCAGTGCGGGTCGAGATTTCTGCGCGCGAAAATTTTGACCCTTTCGATTGAATATTTCCTGATACGTTGCGCATTCAATTACTCGTGCTCGCGGATACCGTTGAAGAATCGACTTGACCCGCTGGTGGCCGGCGACCTGTTGTTCGACATAAATGGTGTCAATCATTTTTGTAGCGGAAGGTTCACGCGAATTTGTTCCGTCGCCAGGATGTTGACTAGACAAGCAAGAACCTCGTTTGCCCTACTGCAAGTTCGCAAATGGTCCATCGGTGGCCACGAACTTTGCGGACGTAGCAGTGCCCAGCGGCAAGCTGCGTCACGTAATTGCACTTGTTGAGTTACCGTGAAACGCCATTTCGACGTCAACTCTTCAAGCGGAGGGCAAATGCGTTCTGGACGGTGTTTGGCATCCAAGGCGACCAACGCGCCAAGCGTCGCATCCAGGATTTCGAGTCTCCCTTTTACCAGTGAAACGATTGTGTCTCGATCGAGCGCTCGCATGTCGCCCTCGGAATTGTCGGATACAATTTTTAAAATTTGTATAAATTCGATGTCGGCAAATCTTGATGCGGCAGCGAAGAATGCGGCGGATTCCATATCGCAAATTGCGGCGAAAGGGTAATCCGTTGACGGTTCGTCGAAGCAGCGCACCGGGTGACCTTCGCACGGTAAGTTGAATACGATCGACGGATACAAACTGCGTCCCGTCGTGTGGTCAGTGACAGTATGCGCGATAATTGACGTACCAATTGGTAGACTAGCGTGCCCGGCGATGCCTACATTTAACCAAATATGCTGGTCTTCGGGGTCCGCCATCGCGGCGAGAAACCCAACGGCCATTGCGCTCGCCGTTTTTCCGATCCCGGAAACGACTAAAAAAACATTCTCAAACTGATAGAGTTTTATGCCACCAACGGTGCGTTCGTGGCGTAAACTTAAATGCTCAATAATCGGGCGCGCCTCGCTTGGAAGCGCGACAACAATATTTATTCGTAACGACATCGGCCAGGTAATCAGTAGTCAGATGGATTGGGTGATAGGGCGGATCCTACGCGGTTTAGCCGCGAATGTTACTAATGTTCGGTGTTGAAGATTTCGCTCTGCTTTAGCCTAGATAACGCAGAGCGAAGTCTTCATACAATTGACGCGGGGTTATCGGGGGCGCGAAGTTGATAATTTCCGTGATTGAACAGTTAACTGAGAAATACCTCAGAACGCGATCCCTTGAACGAATCATGTAGGCCAAAGCATCGTGCGGGCAAGGCGAAATTGAAGCCAGGGGTTTCACGTGTCGATCACAGATTAATGGCTAGCGACTTTTTTCGGCAGCAATTTGACTATGGGTGACACAACGAACCTCGCCGGCGCAATGGCAATAACGATTTTGCTGGTGTTTCTTTTTCGGTTCTATCGACGTCAAATCGCGCCCGAGATGAAGCGGCAAAAGCTTCCTCAAATACTTGGTGGTGCGCTCGTGATCCTAAGCTCGATTATTCTCAGCATCTGGTTACGTTCGAAGAGTTAGCACAAGAAACTTAGCTAGCCCTAAGCTGCCAAAAGGCGCGGGCTTGTCTACCTAGCATTGGACGCTCGACGCTTAAATTACACGATCTAGGTCGAGCTGACCTTAGTGCGGCTCCCTACATTGACACTGTGAAAACTGGGACAGGGAAATATTTTACGGCCACGGCGCAAGTTCGGCGGCTCGCTCGAGGGCGCGCTCGCAACGAACAGACAAATCAGTTGCACAAAGGATGCGACTTATTTGCACCATGTTGCGTGCAACGCCGCATCTTCGTAATTCAAAAGGCCATCGAGTTGGGGGCTTGCGGCAAGCAGACCTAAGTTTGTCGCAGCAGTACGGTCAATAACTAGCCTATCCCATTTGCTCGGCCGCTGTGTCTGGAGCCGGTTCGAAATCAAACGACTGAGCGACTGTGTCCGCGATTAGGGCTTGAACCGGTATGTTTGCGTCGTGCCAAGTTAACGTGCTTGCATCCCTCGTTTCGGGCACGAGACTCAGTAGTAAATCGGCCACACCCGTGCCGTCACTGAATTCTTGATGCGTGTCTAAGACGTCAATGAAACGCGCTAAATCGCCATCGTGTAACAACCCAATGCCGAACTCCGTGTGCAAAAGAACGTCACCGGTTTCGTCGATCAGGATGCGCTTGAGCCCTGAGACGCGCTTATTTGTGTGAGTGTGTAGGTGGTCGCAGCCATCCAAGTGGTAGACCCACGGGGTGTAATCGAGCGTGCAATAAGCGCGTTGCGGCCCATTTTGGACAAACCACCTGCCGAGCTCGTCGCTGGCATAGTTACGCGCGAGGTACTCGATCGCTCGGCGGTGGCTTATGGCTTGGTCTTTAATGAGCCAATTTCCACGCCGATCCAAGCGCAACCAGCCGTAGCATGCAGGTACGTTGGGCCACTTTTGTAACCCGCGTAAAACGTTGTCGTCGAAATCCGTTTGCATTACTTCTCAGCTAATTGGCAGCTCGGTCTTTTTGACGATAGTACGTAGGGAAAAACTGGAATGCACCCGCGTTACTCCCGGCAATCGGGTTAAGCAGTTTGAATGTAGGCGTTCGAAATCTGCCGCGTCGTGTGCGACTACGCGTAATAGAAAATCTGCGTCACCGGTCATGAGATAGCACTCCATGACTTCAGGTACCTTCGCGACCGCGCTTTCAAATTTCTCCAAGTCTTCGCGTTGTTGTCGGTCGAGACTAATTTGTACAAATATCGTACTCGGGTAACCGACTCTGGCTTGATCGACCAGCATGGCGTAACCGTTGATGACACCTGTCTCCTGTAGATTACGCACCCGTCTGAGACACGCCGACTCCGATAGGTTCACCCGGCTTGCAAGGATCACGTTGCTGAGGCGGCCGTCGAGTTGCAATTCGTGCAGGATAGCTCGGTCTGTTCGGTCAAGGTCCATGATGAAATTAAATTTCGGTTTAGTCGTGTAATTCGCAATATAGTTGTGTATTTAGTAAATTTAAAGCAATTATCGCAATTTAATGACGCGATGCATGGACTATTCTGCTTCTTGTAAGAGTCGCCTCTATCCCAAAATTAGATTCAACCAGGGACAACCACAAGGAGAGAGTCATGAGAATCGGCATTCCCAGTGAGATAAAAGCCAACGAATATCGAGTTGGTTTAACCCCGAGTAGCGTTAGCGAGCTCTGCAAACACGGACACGCAGTTACCGTACAAGCTGGCGCAGGGGCTGGCATAAATGCCCCAGACGACGCTAATCGGAAAGCTGGGGC
>JBLFWZ010000388.1:0-3284 GCA_047611905.1 Gammaproteobacteria bacterium
TGTACATGGCGAATATGGCGTGGAACTCGTCGATGAACACCTCAAAGACGGTCGAATACCTTACAGATAAGGACCCGGCAACCGGCGAATATCGCATTCCGCATATCATCTATAGCGACGCTTACTACTCGGAGACCGTCGCGTATGCAGATTTAGTGCTCCCTGACACGACTTATCTGGAGCGCTGGGACTGCATTTCGTTGCTTGATCGTCCGATCGGCGACGCCGATGGCGTGGCGGACGCGATCCGTCAGCCTGTCGTCGAAGCAGATCGCGATGTGCGTTGTTTTCAAGAAGCTTTGCTGCAGCTCGGCGCGCGTCTCGGACTACCGGGGATGGTGAATGACGACGGCAGTGAGAAGTACCCGGGAGGTTATGCCGATTACATCACTAACCACATGCGCACACCAAAGGTTGGGCCATTGGCCGGCTGGCGTGGCGAGCGGGGTGATCAGTCAATCACGGGCAGCGCTAATCCGGATCAGCTCGCGCGTTATGTCAAAAATGGTTGTTTCTGGCGCCAAGAATTCAGTCCCTCTAGTCGTTACTATAAGTTCGCTAACCGAGACTATTTGAAATTTGCGCACGAGGCAGGTTGGATCGGCCGTACGGCCCCGATCGTCATGCAGTTGTATAGTGAAAACTTGCAGAAATTCAGACTCGCCGGGCTCGGGCACGGTGAAACGCTGCCGCCGCAGGCTGATCGGGCGCGACTGCAAAAGTACTTCGATCCGCTGCCGATCTGGTATGAGCCGTTTTCGGAACACAATGCAGAGGAACTATCCTCGTTCCCTATCCACGCGTTATCGCAACGCCCGATGCATATGTATCATTCCTGGGGAGGGCAAAACGCATGGTTGCGACAACTGACCTCGGCGAATCGTCTGCATATGCATTTTAAATTGGCCGAGAAACTCGGATTGGTGGAGGGCGACTGGGCTTGGATTACGAGCCCCCATGGCGCCGTGAAAGGGCAAATTGCGTGCGTGTCGGGGGTTAATGTCGACACCGTTTGGACCTGGAACGCCATCGGCAAGCGCGCCGGCGCGGGGGATCTCGATGACAAGGCACCTGAAGCGCGTAAAGGTTTTCTACTCAATCACATTATTTCGGAACTGCTACCGCCGCGCGAGGATGGCTATCGGTATGCGAATTCGGATCCCGTTACCGGTCAAGCGGCCTGGTTTGATCTAAGAGTGAATATCGAGAAATGTGCGGCGGACGCGCTCGAAGAAACCTCACCACAATTTCCTAGCATGAAGCGTGCACG
The DNA here is from genome assembly GCA_047611905.1 of Gammaproteobacteria bacterium. GTDB lineage: Bacteria > Pseudomonadota > Gammaproteobacteria > UBA11873. Next base: position 1,271 of record JBLFWZ010000388.1, read on the forward strand.
GCAATTCCCGTTACCGAATATTTCCCAGTTCGGACGAGAACTAAAATCACGCGCGGCCATTCCGTCGGATGGCGAGCATCGTGAATTCGTTGGCAACCGAGAACAACACGATGAGTCGCAACGCGAAACTCAGACCGCCTCGCGGAAATTCGACAAAGGTGACTCTCAATGACAGCGATCCCAAAATCCAGTGGTAAAAAACTAGGGCTAGTGATCGACTTGGATATTTGCGTCGGCTGTAACGCGTGCACGACGAGTTGCAAGGAATGGAACACGAGTGGTTACTCGGCGCCCTTAACCGACACGGATCCTTACGGAGAAAACCCGACTGGCGTTTGGTTCAACCGAGTGCATAGTTTTGAGGTCACGGCGCCGGACGGGAGTTCCCAAACGATCAATTTTCCGAAGTCGTGTTTGCATTGTGACGATGCCCCGTGCGTCACTGTCTGCCCAACCGGTGCATCATTCAAGCGGGCCGAAGATGGCATCGTGCTAGTCGACCAAGATACCTGCATTGGCTGCAAGTTATGCTCTTGGGCGTGTCCCTACGGCGCACGCGAATACGATAGCAACGATGGCGTCATGAAGAAATGCACGTTGTGCGTGGACAAAATTTACAACGACGACCTGCCGGAGCATAGCCGCGTGCCGGCGTGCGTGAGCGCCTGTCCGACTGGCGCCCGAAGTTTTGGCGATCTCGGAGACGCCGATTCGGCCGTGTCGAAACTGGTGGAATCTCGCGGCGGTTTCGATCTCATGCCGGAGCAGCAATGTTCACCAGTGAACAAATACTTGCCGTTGCGCAAAAAAGTTGTAGCGACCAGCGCCGCGACCGCAACATTGCAACCAAAAGTCTCGAGTGCTGCCGACGCGCTGCTGAAATGGATCGACAAATCACTCAGTTGAACAGAGGACTCGACTTCACGAGGCTGTCACTCGAGGACATAGCGTCGACTGATTTTTTATCTTCGGGCGTTGATTCGTGAATCCCGCTTTTTCCGTCATATTTTTTACGACCGCTTCCGGCGCAGGCTATGGTTTGCTTGGACTACTTGGGGCGGGAGCCTTTTTCTCGTTTTTGCCCGCTGATAGAACGTTGATGATCTCTGGAAGCGTAACGGCATTGGTCTTAATCACTGGCGGTTTGTTGTCGTCTACTTTCCACCTCGGACATCCTGAAAGAGCTTGGCGCGCGGTGACGCAGTGGCGAACTTCGTGGCTGAGTCGAGAGGGTGTTTGTGCACTACTGACTTACATTCCCGCCACATTATTTGTTTACGCTTGGGCGTTCTTGGATGTCGACAATTCGGCAATTCGATTATCTGGGCTCGCAAGCGTCGTACTCGCATTGATAACCGTTTTCACGACCGCAATGATCTACGCATCCTTAAGGTCGATTCACGCGTGGAACAATAAGTGGGTTCCGCTCAACTACTTGCTTTTGGCGCTCGCCACAGGATTGATCCTACTCAACGCATTTCTCGCCTGGTTAGGAGTCGATGCGACCCGTTTAACCCTCGTCGCGATCGGCGTATTGGCTGGGTCGCTCAGTGCAAAACTACTGTATTGGCGCTTTATTGATTCATCGAGTAGCAATAGTTCCAACGCCAGCGCGATAGGCTCAGCTATCGGAAGCACGGTGAAATTGACTCAATCGCCGCATAGTCAGCCAAATTATTTACAGCAAGAAATGGTCTTCGTGATCGCGCGTAAACATGCTCACAAGCTTCGCCGCATTTCGGTCGTCATGACATTCGTAATACCGAGTTTATTGCTCGCGGCGACTCTGTACCTCAACCCAAATTTTACGATCGTTGCTACAACGTTGACGGTGCCGGTTGCCACCGTCGGGATCTTAATCGAGCGATGGTTGTTTTTTGCTGAAGCCAAACATACTGTCGCGCTTTACTACAATGCGCAAAGCGCATGAAACCGACTGAAGGATTATCCACATGTTAATTTTCCGTCAATTATTCGATCAGGAATCTTCGACTTATACCTATCTGCTCTGCGA
>JBLFWZ010000389.1:0-3283 GCA_047611905.1 Gammaproteobacteria bacterium
TATCTTCAGACTCATTTCATATTGGACAAGGCTGTGATGCGCTTGGATTCCAATTCAGGCGTAATATCGCCGTTAGTTAAAATATTCCGGTATCAATTAATAGGACCTCGAAATCCGCATATTTCACGTGTCCGAAATGGACGCCTATTCGAACGGATTTATTTACTTATCTGTCGAAAAAGTTACTCCGCGGACCGATTTGAGAAGTCCTTGAAAGAATAATTGAGTACGGAAGCTTACGAACAACATGATTCTGAGAGGCTGTTCTTCCTCAACGCCGAGCTGAGTTTCTCCACCGGCAATGGGCGCGATAGTTTTGACTAGTTCGGATGTCTAGCGCGCGCCTGACACCGAATCCGCCCTCAACGAGTCGCCACGAATAAATTGTTTGTCTACGACATTTCCCCACCATCGATGGAATTTAGCTCGACTAGGACGGTCGACACTAAAGGCATCTGTTTTGGATGCGTAACCGGAGACCACGACGTGACAGAAAAAGGTGTTTTGCCGGTCATGCAGTTCGCAATCTGCGTTCTGTTGTGCATCGTTTGTTTTTCAGTTTTCGCCACGACCACAAGGGCCGCCGATCAGCCCGACGCTGAGGGTGCATTTTCCGCGGAAATATCTGATGCTATCGAAGCCAGCTTCGGCGCCGATCTCCTAAATCGACAACGGGGTCAAGAGCAAACCGACGCGCTTGGGATCATCGCCCAATCTAAAGACCAGCGCCTTGCCTGGATAATATCCGACCTCATGCGAATCGTGACTGACTACCAGTTCGGCATCGCGCTTGGCGCCGCAGCAAGTAAGCTACTCGAGGTTGAGTTTGATGGCGTTAGCGCTTGGCATTCGCTAACGAATAAACTGATCGCGCTAGACATCCCAGCACCACCCGGCTACCTGTCTGTGAAACGGCGCATTTATACACTCATAGGACCAAAATGGGAGCGATTGTTCGTGCCCGGCTTCATTGATTGGCGACATGTCAGTTGGGGTGGTGTGCACATAGACGACCGGCCCTTTGGAACCACCGACTCGCCTTGCAATTGCATCCCTGCAGCAGATAATCCGAAATTCTCAAATGTCGATAAGGCTGGCTGGCTCGACGACGATGCTGTTGTATTTGGGATTGCCGTTAACTGTGAATACCGAGCATATCCGCGCCAAGTTATGGAAGTTCGTGAGATGGTCAACGACACGCTTGGGGGTCGGCATTTAGGGATCCCTTACTGCACTTTGTGCGGTTCGGCACAAGCATATTTTACAGACGACCTACCCGCTGGTGTCGAGCGATCCGTGTTGCGCACCTCTGGTCTGCTAATTCGTTCCAACAAAGTGATGTTCGACGTGAACACGTTTTCTGTGTTTGATACATTCCTCGGCGAGGCAGTGACTGGTCCACTGGCGCAAGCGGGGGTCAAACTAAATCAGGTCAGTGTCGTCACCACGACGTGGGAGGAATGGAAGATAGCCCACCCTGACACCACCGTACTTGTGGATGCCTTAGCGTTGGGTCGCGATTTTGACTTTCGAAACAATCGAGACACGGACGGGCCAATCTTTCCGATCGGTGACCTCGACCCAAGATCGGCTGTTCAAGAAGATGTGCTGGGGGTTGTCACGCTATCGGGCGCAGCGGTCGCATTTGTGGTTCGGACCGCGCGTACTGCACTATTGAGAGGCGAAGCAATTGCCTTCGCAAACGTCCAACTCAAGCTGGATGGTGGTGGCGTAAAGGCCGTAGACGGGAACGGTGATGACGTAGGCAGCCCTCAAGCTTTTTGGTTCGCATGGTCACAGTTCCATCCCAATACCGCACTTTGGCACGCCAACTAAGTCGGACATTCTGGTTATCAAGGACAGCATCTTCAATGGGTGTCGAGGCATCCCGCGGGAATGGCGATAAACGCGCCCTCGCCCCCCTCGCAGCGAATAACTATACTGTTCCCGGAATAGCCGATAATACCAATCGAAACGATGGGTCCGGAAAAAATATCCTGTCGCCGAAACTCCGGCAATTAATCGCGTTCTCAGTTGACTAAGGTGCTGCACTTGATGTCCTATGGGGCATCCGCACTACGTAACCAAAATGAAGGAACACCAAGCATGAAACGCACGTTCATATTTCTTGCTCTGCTCGTCGCAACGAGTTGGGTACAGGCGGCCACATTGGCCGTGCATAACACCGGGGTCGATGACCTAGATCAGCTAGTTGTAGCCGGCGCACTTTCTTCATTTTGGATTCTGTCCGACCGACCGGCCGGCAGTCTCGTGCTGCTAGGGAGCGCGCCGTTTCGATACAGGCACCCGTCCTACGCTCCCGACACGCCGAACTCCGCGTGGGTATCCCCGAACGCTGGCGGCAACGCAGGACTCAATGGTATCTACGTCTACGATTTGACCGTAGATCTGACGGCCTTCGATCCTGGGAGTGTGGTGATTTCGGGCGTGTTCGGAACCGACAATAGCGGCTCGATATCACTTAACAACGAGGCGCCAGTAGCTTCCAGCGGGGGTGCAGAATTTTCTGGCTTGAAGTCGTTCACTTTAAACAACGGTTTTGTGGCGGGCCTGAACCGAATTCACATCTCGGTAAACAACCAAGGCGACCCCACAGCATTCCACGTGCGCTTCACGGATGCGACCGCTGCCCCAGTTCCCGTGCCGGCGGCCCTCTTACTGCTCGCGCCCGCGTTGGGCTTCCTCGGCTGCTCGAAACGCTCGGCATGAATTATGCGCATTAATTAGACGCCCGGAACGCAATTTTTGGGCTTCTTTTTATGCAGATAACAAAGAATCGAAAGTACGTTCGTCTAATCTGAAATTTCAACGTCCGACCAGCACCACATTCCACGCTGAAACGAACATGAAAATCGTAGAAACTACCGGAGCAATCACGATTGCCGCGATGCTATTAATCGCGACATGCACGGCGGTGGCAGCCGATCATTCTATGGGCTTTTTCGTGACCAGCATTGGTATCGGTGAAGGAGCAGATCTCGGCGGACTCAAAGGGGTTGATGCACACTGCACCCAGTTAGCAGAAGCGGCCGGCTCCAAATGACGGCAGTGGCGCGCCTACTTGAGCACCCAATCTCTCGACGGCAAAGCATTCGGCGAATCCGCGCGCGACCGCATCGGAAACGGTCCTTGGTCTAACGCTGGCAACGAATTAATCGCCAGCGAGCTCGACCAATTACACCTGGCAGCCAACATCACGAAACGTACAGCGCTCGATGAAAACGGCAATCCGATCTACGGACGCGGCGACACGCCAAACAAA
>JBLFWZ010000390.1:0-3196 GCA_047611905.1 Gammaproteobacteria bacterium
TCCGCAGAGTGCATGTTGCACAAGGTTTCTTTCTGCCGCGTCGTATGCCGGCCCGAACTGGCGAACAAGAAAGCAATCAAATGATCGCATTGAAAGGGTCTTTCGAGGCGCTTGGCGTCGAGTTTGTCGAACACGCGAAGCCGGCCGAAATATACGCTGGCGTGTGGGTAAGCGGACCGATTGAACGTCGCTACCCGGAAAAGAATTTCCCGTCGACGATCAAGGTGCGTCTCAACGATCATTGGGTCGAAGACTTCGTTCCGGATAGCCAGGCGTTAACGGTGCTAACGGATAAAGGTCATATTGTGCTCATGGGTTGTGGGCACTCCGGTGTCGGAAACGCATTAACTTATATCCAATCATCGATCGAAGACGCGCCGATTCACGCGCTAATGGGTGGCTTGCATTTGTATGCAGCTAGCGACGAAACCTTGGGCTGGACGGCTGATTTACTGCGGAAAATTGGTGTTCAACATCTCATGGCCGGACACTGTACGGGCATTGAGCCGCTGTTACGTTTGCGTACCGGGTTAAATTTAACGCGACGGACTGCAGTGGTTGGCGCCGTCGGATCGCGCTTTATTTACGGACAAGGTATCGAGCCGACAGTAATCGCGATGTAGCGGTTTTGCTTTTATCCATGGATCGGAGAATTCGTTGTTATGTCGCGAGCGCGCATGATGTGAAGGCTCTGGCCGACCTAGAATGCGAGACATGGGGCGCGGCGATCACCGAGCCAATCCGTGCAACTCTCCGGGTACTTAACTACGAACAGCGGGGCCGAGCGGAACAATCTGGTTGCCGGTTCGACCAAAGTAGCCCTGACGGCAATGCTCGAGATCACTTGCCGCGATTATCTCAGGGATTGATAGCATCTCTTCCAACCATCGATTTATCGACGGTATGTCACGAACCATTCGTTCACAAAGGTTAAAGCGGGTGAAATAGACGGGATCGAAGCGGAATATTGTCGGAAACAATCGCACGTCTGCTTCTGTTACCTGGTCGCCCAACAAGAATCTGCGCCCTCGCAGCATATGATCGAGCGTCTCCAAACCATCAAAGAACGCACGATAAGCGGATTCATATGCTGTTTGGCTGTCGGCGAAGCCCGCTTTGTACGCGCCGTTATTAATTGCGTGATAGGTGAACGTATTGATTCGATCGATTTGTCTGGCAAGTGCGTCAGGGTAGAGCGTCGGCGATCCCGTGTTGAATTCGCCAAAGGCCTTGTCGAACATACGAATTATCTCGGCTGACTCGTTACTCACGATGGTTTCGGTTTCGCGATCCCACAATACTGGCACCGAGGTCTCTGTGGACCTGACTTTTTCGTAAAGCTCACGGATGTAGTGAAAACCAAACAAGCTATCTCGTGTGCAGCCTGGCTCTTTGGGTTCGAACTGCCAGCCGCGTTCTGGTTCACGGCGGTAATAGAGTACGTCCATTGATACGACGTCTTCCAAGCCCTTCAACTGGCGCGTTAGCGCTGCGCGGTGACACCACGGACAATTGTTTGCGACGTACAGGTGATAACGTCCGCGCTCGGCTTTAAAGCCCGAGCTACCGTCGGCCGAAACCCAGCTGCGATGACCGCTGATTTTGCGCTTCCATTCGCCATTCTTCGCATCAACTAGTTGATTTTCTTCGATATCCGACTCGTCGGCACCGGGTGTGAATCTGAGTTCACGATCCTGTGGAGAATTGATATCGAGCGTGCCTAATGGGATGCGTCGCTTTGGATTAACGAGCTCGCTTTCGAGAAAGTAGTGTTCTTTGAACGTTTCGAAATTAATTTGCCGACGAAAATTTTCGTCGCTAAATACATCGCGCAAGTAGTGGGCAAGGTTCGAAAATTCGGCAAGCCGTTGGCGATTCAGTTTGTAGAGTGCGTAGAAAACCCGGTCGTGGAACGCCAAGAGCAACGCCAACCATTGATCCGACGCACCAATCGTGAGCCCGCCGAGTAAGTAGCGACGTTCGTTTAGTAGAATGTCTAACTCATCGAGCGTGGCGAAATATTTCGCGTAGTTTTCCACGTAGACATTGTGATCGTCGGTAAAACCGGCTAGGCGTGCGACGGTAAACAAATCGGATGCAAGCCTTTTGCGCCATTCGTAATCTGCCGGGGTTGGCGAGACTAGATGGAAATCGAACGGCGATAGTAAATCGTTTTTCGGCACGGCCGATGCGCCCTAGCGAGGCCGTAGTTGCGGAAAATCGGGATGTCGAAATAGGCTGCCCGGTTCTGCGATGGCCATTTTCTTCAGTGGATGCCGGCCACCGTCGTCGTGTTTAAGTCCATCGACATTTGCCATGCCATCGTGCGGACGTGCCGCAACTCTCGTGTCGTCGCCGAAGAATCGCAGCGACAAAGTTCGCCGCCGAATACCGGCGCGTGTTTGTGCGCCGCCATGCAACGTGGCCGGGTGGAACACCACGACGTCACCGGGTTCCATTGCCCATGACAGGATGTGAAAATCATCGCGCGCTGCGTCTACATCCGGCAGCTGAGGCCACTGCTCACTGTCAAACAAATTAGCGGCAACGTCGTCGGGATTGAATGCACTCGGATTGTATAAGGGACCGCGATGCGATGCTTGAATGAATTCCAGCGAATCTTCTTTGGCAACTCGATCCAAGCAGGTCCACATCACGGCGAGGTGATCGCCGCTGGCTGGCAAGTAAGGTAGGTCTTGATGCCAAGGTGTGCGGCGCGTATCGGCGCCATCTTTTAGCCAGATCTGTTCGTACATCAACCAGATGTTTTCGCAATCAAATAAAGTCGCAGCGATGTCCGCGACGTTCGTCTCACATAGAAATTCGCGATAGGCAGGAAAGGAATCCGGGTTCGCCTGGTCTTGATAAAACGTACCTGGGGTCCCGGCCAGGACGGATCCGGCGCCGGGGCCGGGGTTTTCTAAAGTCCAATTGAAACACCGTTCGGCGAGGGCCAAACAGTGTTCATCCAGCGCACCAGGTATGAACACCGCACCATCGTCGCGATACTGTGATCGCAACTGCGCAGCGTCTGTATTTGAACGCATAATACCCTCCATCACGGGTCACCATCTGGGGTTGTCAGTGTAGCAGTACGGAACCGACGGGAGGCAGTGCGGGTGAACGCTTGCTGCCAATCATTTGGATTTGTTGATAACCTCAAACGACACGCTCACCTCACGAGACTATCGAGAGC
>JBLFWZ010000391.1:0-3166 GCA_047611905.1 Gammaproteobacteria bacterium
TGCATGACAACGAAGATATTTCGGATCGGTCAAATCGTGCCAAGTTCCAACACGACAATGGAGACTGAAGTTCCCGCTATGCTTGGCGCGGCGTTAATTGACGAGGATGTGAAATTCACGTTTCACGCGAGTCGCGCACCGATGAAGAACGTATCGCACGATGAATTGATCGCGATGAACGGACATATGTCGCGTTGTGCGCTTGAGCTAACGGACGCTCGGATGGATGTCATTGCGTCGGCCTGCCTAGTCGCAATTATGTGCCAGGGCCCCGGCTACCATAGGCAAACAGAAGCAACCCTGCGCGATGTATGTCGCGAGGACGCGCCGGATACGAAAATCGTAACAAGTGCCGGTGCACTGATTGATAGTCTGCACGCGATTGGGGCGAAAAAAATATCCATCATTACACCGTACATGAAAAACCTGACCACGCTGGTAAGCAATTACATCGAAAGTGAGTCGATCGAAGTCATTGATGCGATATCGCTAGAGGTGCCAAACAATCTTAAAGTGGGTTTGCTCGATCCAATGGACTTACTGAGTACCGTCAACCGGTTGAGCGTTAGCAACGCGGACGCCGTGGTCTTATCTGCGTGCGTGCAAATGCCGTCGCTTGCTGCACTAGCGCCGGCTCAAGCCAGCTTTGACGTCCCAGTGTTGTCGACGGCGGCGGCTACCGTGTTTCAAATATTACGTGCCTTGGGTATTCGGGCACAGGTGCCCGGTGGCGGTATGCTGCTGTCTGGCGACTATGGCTAAAGCGTCACGCCGCATAATCCGCTCTTAGACGAGTGCGCGTCGCCCAATTTGAAGCTAATTCTTGGCCACATTGGTGCTTGCAGCACGTGGGTACTTCAATTGCATCGCGTTATCGCCAGTATCGTGCTTAGATCTGGGTTCGTCTAATCTAAGGGCTCCGTCCATTGCGTTGGCTTTACCGGCTTTTCTTATTTTCGGTTGTCTTGATTCCGATCGGGATCGTAGTGATTGCGGCTTTGTGTCTCGAAGCGGATCCGAAGTTTCCGACTCAGGCGCTAATGAACGGCGCAAATGTCGACCGTGCCAAGCGCTTAGTTCGCGAATACGATCCGAGAAAAATGGAAGCCGGTGAAGTGAAAACTGTCCGAATGAGCACGGACGAGTTACGTCTTGTCCTCAACTATATCATTAGTGGGATCGGACCTGGCGGCGCGGTCGTTGAACTAGAAGAAAACCTGATGAGAGTCGGTGCTGCGGTTAGCTTGCAAAAGATTTCCGCGGGCGGCTATCTAAACATCGAATCTACGATTTCCTCAATTACCGATCGGGCACTCATTGATCGTCTGAAAATCGGACCGATAAATTTCCCTCGCCCAATCGTTCACATGCTTTCTCATTTCGTGATTCGGTACGCTTATTACGCCTCAAACATCGATAGGACGCACGATTTAATTCGCGCGATAATTATTCGGCCAGATTTTGTAGACGTTACCTACGCGTGGCAGGCTGGGATTGTCGAGGCGGTGAGAGATCGAATAATCTCAAGTGGTGATCGGGACAAGCTGCGGCACTACAACAGTGTATTGGCGCAAGAAATCGAGCGTGCGACAGCAACGCCGACTTTCGCGAGTCTAGTCCGTGCGCTTTTTTCTAGCGCACACCAACGTTCGGAGGAGGGGGCAGCCATCACAGAGAATCGCGCCGCGTTACTCGTGTTAGGTGCTTACGTTAATGGTCATAGTTTGACGGCATTAGCGCCGCAGGCATCGTCGTGGACGAAGCCGCGTAGAATTTATCCACGGATTCACGGCCGGCGCGATCTGGTCCAACATTTCGCGACCTCGGCGGCGTTGGTAGTAGCGGGCGGCGGTGTGTTTGCGGAGACGCTTGGCTTGGTCAAAGAGATCGACGACGCGGATGGTGGAAGCGGATTTAGTTTCAAGGACTTAGCCGCGGACAAATCAGGTACGCGGTTCGGCCAAATCGCGGTGGACTCGGAAACCTCGGCGCGAAAGCTGCAGCAACTAATTTTGGAACAGCTCGACGACGTTAGCTTAGTTCCTGATCTCGTCGGCCTAGAAGAAGAATTGAACGACGCGGAGTTTCGGCAGCGCTATGGGGGCGTTGGTGGAAAGCTATATGAATCGGTTGTTGCGGACATTGAACGTAGGATCGGGGCTTCGCGTCTGTATTGGTGAGCCAGGTCACCGAGAAGAAAGTCGTTCAAGGCGCGACTTATTTCGCGCGTTTGGCGAACTGCCCAGAGCGAAACGCGAATCCCAAAATTCCGATCACCAGTAATGCAATAGTCGATGGTTCCGGCACAGTTGCTGCGCTTTGCACCACACTTGGCGCCACGGAATAACGTAGATTGTTGAGATTGATGCGTCCACGTTGTAGAGCGCCCGAGCCTCGATCGTAGTTCACAGTCACGATGACAGTTTGCCCATCGTAGGCTGCAAGATTAAACATCGCGCTGCGCTGGTTGCCCGAAACGAACCCGGATTTACCCGGTAACCCAGTGTCAGCATTTGGCCGCACGGGCAATCCTGCCGTTGAAATCACCTTTAGGCGCTTGTGGCCGGACTTTTTGAGATCCGCGATACGAACGATTAGCGCAGCATTGCGATAGTTGGTTAGATCTAGCGTGACGTCGAAATTATGCCACTGTTGTGCAGACAATTGTGGGTGAGATATGACGCCCGCGTGCGCCACATCGATGGCAAGCAAAACGAGTATTCCCAAAATTACAGCGCTCGTGGTATTTTTGTTCATGGAGCACACCCCATCCCCTAGTAGATTCAAGACGTCCGTGAGGGAAATTTGTACCGAATGAGTATATAACTATTAACCCGTTAACCACGTATCCTCATTCAAGCTTGAAACAAACGTTTACACTTGGCCGGTGAATGCCTGCGGGACGAATGACTAGAAATCCGTTAGATTCGTTCGCCAATTTGGCGGTGTGTAAAGGTGAGGGAATGACACGACGATATCGTTGTACATCGCAAACTGTACGGCAACTAAGATGAATTTCTGCCTTCGCACCAGCTTAGCGAGACGAAAGGTTGTCATAGGCACTATGGCGCTTGTTCTCAGTTGTCTTACCTCCTTTGCGTTCGGCGCGACGAATTTCTACGAGCAAGCACTTGATTATTTCGCGAACGGAGATCTGGACGCCGCC
>JBLFWZ010000392.1:0-3159 GCA_047611905.1 Gammaproteobacteria bacterium
TGTCATCCAGCGCGCCACGAGGGTGCCAATGGCTGTCACTTTCTGCACCCATATTAAATCTAGCTCGACGTGCTCCACCAACGGGTTTTGCCGTAAATCAGATTCAAGTCCTTGTCCAGCCAAAGCCTCAAAGTCTCGATCTTTGATAGATACGACCAGGGTGTGGGGCAAGGGGTTCGTGGTGAGTGTTCCGACCATCGTCTGCAGACCGGAATTTTCCGCGAATTCCACGAGCGCCGCTTCTTTGTCGATGAGCGTGACATCGCCGAGGCGCGGATAGGAGTTCAACCGCGCCGCCAATTCGCGCGCATCATCGAGCGTCGCGCCCGTATCCATAAACAGCGTCGCTTGTGCACTGGAACCTAATTGCGCGATCACAGCGGCGACGTTGTGATGTGCGACGTGAAGCAGCAGTGGGATCGCGAACGTCACGCCAACCACTAACACGCTGACGCCGCGATCAGAACCGAAATTCGCCCACGCTTCGGCAACCGAGGCCCTATGCTGGCGTATCCAGGTGGCTAGAGAACCACTTCCGCCTGGCCGTCTTTTGCTGTTCTGCATCCCTTGCGCCATGCTGACACTCGCGCCCAGATTACGCCGAAGTGCTCAGTTGCCCAGATTTGAGCGCGAGTCGGCGATGTGTCCGATGCCGGAGCAACTCCAGATTGTGTGTTGCGAACAACACCGTGACTCCGACGTCGTTGAATTGGCTGAACAGATTTAGGATGTCCAACGATAAGCCGGCATCTAGATTTCCAGTGGGCTCGTCGGCGAGTAAGAATTTTGGGCGGTTTACTACCGCCCGTGCAATCCCGACCCGTTGCTGCTCCCCGGCCGATAATGAACGTGGCGAAGTCGCTTCTTTGCTCAATAGTCCAACCTTATCCAACGCCGCGCGGACTCTCTTCTGGGTCTCCGAGGTGCGAAAGCCGGCAACAACTAACGGCAGTGAGACATTTTCGAACACCGTTCTATCAGCTAACAAACGATGCTCCTGAAATATAAAGCCGACCTGGCGCCGATAATACGGAACCTCGCGGCGCGGCAGTCTTTGAAGATTTCGTCCGTCAACGAGCACCTCACCGCGAGAGGCGTGTTCTATTAATGCAATTAAACGTAGCAAGGTGCTTTTCCCCGCCCCAGAGTGCCCCGTTAAAAATACGAATTCGCCGTCGGTTATTTCGAACGAAACGTTACGTAAAGCTGCATCTTGATCATCGTAGGTTTTATAGACGCTATCAAAGCGGATCATTGGTTAGCCGGATCCGTCTCCAGTGCGCCATCACCGAGAACAGCCCGAGCAAACTCATCTGCCGAAAAAGGCTGTAAGTCGTCAAATGCTTCGCCGACGCCGATGAACCGGATAGGTAGTTTCAAGGCGTTAACTAAGGCGAATAAAATTCCACCTTTAGCTGTGCCATCTAGCTTGGTTAGGGAAATCGAATCAAGCTCAATTTGTTCGTGGAATAGTGTCGCTTGCGACAGCGCGTTTTGCCCCATCGTGGCGTCTACGATGAGCATCGTCTCGTGCGGCGCATTTTCGTCGAATTTCTTCACCACTCGTTTCACTTTTTCGAGTTCCGCCATCAGATTGGTTTGAGTCTGCAATCGTCCAGCCGTATCGGCGATCAAGACATCCATCCCGCGAGCGGTTGCTGCCGTACACGCGTCGAAGATCACCGACGCTGGATCCGCGCCGTTACCTTGCTTGACGACCGGAATATCTAGACGTTCACCCCAAGCGCATAACTGCTCCACGGCGGCCGCCCGAAACGTATCTCCGGCGGCGAACATGACACTGAGACCGGAGTTTTTAAAACGCCGACCCATCTTCGCGATGGTCGTCGTCTTGCCGGCGCCGTTAACGCCAACAACAAGGATTATAAAAGGGCCGTTAGTTTGTTTACTCGGCGCCAACGGTGCTTCAGCTGCGCGTAGCATCTCGGTCATTTCGTCCGCGACGAAACTGATCAATGCTTTATCGCCGTCCTGCCCTCGGGACTTTATCGAATCAATAATGCGCGCAGTCGTTTCAACGCCGCAGTCCGCGACCAGTAATGTAGATTCCAGCGTCTCTAGCGTCGCCTCATCGATTCGGGTTTTCCGTCCGAGTACCGCCTTAAGTCCGCCGAGGAGGCTATCGCGAGTACGCGAAATTCCCTGTGCTAAACGTTTAAACATTGGCGATGGTTGATCCTACTGGCTAGTTAAGATTTGCAACGGTGTTGCGCTACTGGCGAATGCGATATCCTACCATCCCCATTGAGTTGTGCCATTGTCGGGAACCAAAGTGTGGTGTCGACGGTCTCGTGTCACAAGCACTAACGCTAACCGTGGAGTACTACATTTGCGCTTTTTTGATCGCTCAATTTTCCTGTTCGCGCTGACCCTTGCCGCATCCGCTTCTGCGAACAACACAACGCACGAATATATGCTCGACAATGGACTCAAACTGATTGTCCAAGAAGATCATCGCGCGCCGGTCGCAGTCGTACAAGTTTGGTACAAAATCGGCTCTAGTTCCGAATACGACGGCATCACGGGCATTTCGCACGCCCTGGAGCACATGATGTTCAAAGGTACCGAGAAAGTCCCGTCGGGAACATTCTCGGAAATAGTCGCGGCCAAAGGCGGCAACGAGAATGCCTTTACGAGCACAGATTATACCGCGTACTTCCAGACCTGGGCCGCTGAGAACGTCGGGCTTAGCTTCGAATTAGAAGCGGACCGGATGGGTAACTTATTGTTGTCAGAGACGGAATTCAAAAACGAAATAAAAGTCGTGTTAGAAGAACGTCGGTTAAGAACCGATGATAACCCGCAAGCCTTGCTCGGCGAATCGGCGCACGCCGTGGCGTTTCAAACGAGTCCCTATCGGCAACCGGTTATTGGATGGGCCGCCGACCTCCAGGCGATGGAAGTAGACGATTTAAAAAGTTGGTATCGGCGTTGGTATGCGCCGGATAACGCAACCGTTGTCGTGGTCGGCGATGTAGACCCGAGCGCGGTCAATGCATTAGCGCAAAAACATTTCGGTCCATTGAAACGTCAAGGCGTGAAACAGATGCGCGCGCGTCCGGAAGTCGAGCAACAGGGCAAGAAAACATTAACCGTCACCAGCAACAAAGCGCGTGTTCCCTACTTATACATGGGCGA
>JBLFWZ010000393.1:0-3149 GCA_047611905.1 Gammaproteobacteria bacterium
CAAGACGCGAATTTACTGAAAATTCGTGTCATGTACTGTGCCGAAATGCATGTCCCGTTCGTCAATCGGATGATTAATTCGTTGCTGCGACTCGCCGCGCCCACCGCAGCCGTGCCCGGCGATCGTTTAGCAGCAGGAAAATTAGCCTCGTTTGCTAACGAAGGTGCCGGGACATTTGACGCGATTGCAGGATCGTTTGAGCAAACCTGCCTCGCCCAACACATTACCACTGGACAACCGAGCCGCCGTTATATTCCAATCGTCTCGCAAGCGATAATTCGCATGCAATCGGCGCCAATCTTCGACCCACCGGCCCCTTAGCCGGACGACACCTTAGCTACCCTTGGCGACGAATTCTTAGATTAAGTCGGACAGTCGGTGGCGCCACGGCAGGCCTACGTTAAACTTCGCCTCATGAATAATTCGAGCGCGTCGCAGCCAACCCCTGTGATGCAACAATACCTTCGGATCAAAGCCGAGCATCCGGACATCCTCTTGTTCTACAGGATGGGTGATTTTTACGAATTATTTTTTGATGACGCACGTCGGGCCGCCGAATTGCTCAACATCTCACTCACCAAACGCGGCACGAGTAACGGCGCACCGATCCCCATGGCTGGGGTTCCCTACCACGCTGTCGATGGATACCTTGCGCGACTGGTGAGGCTTGGCGAATCCGCTGTTATTTGTGAGCAAGTCGGCGATCCAGCCGCCTCGCGTGGCCCAGTCGAACGGCGCGTGGCGCGTATTATCACACCCGGCACAGTCATCGAAGATGCATTGTTGAGTGAGCGCGAAGACAACCTTATCGCCGCGCTTAATCACTCCGCAACGAGTTTTGGATTAGCCTGGTTAGACGTTAGCGCCGGTCGCTTCCACGTGACTCAACTCGATACAATCGATGATCTTCACAGCGAACTCGAGCGCCTGCGGCCGGTAGAGCTATTGCATCCAGAAACATTCAACGGGGACCTAAAAGGATCGTTTTCGTCAAATTCTCAAGCGCGCCCGGACTGGCATTTTGATTACGAGACGGCCAGCCGAAATTTGTGTGCGCGCTTCGGCACACGAGACTTAACTGGTTTTGGCTGCGAAAACATGACGTCTGGTGTTGGGGCTGCGGGTTGTTTGCTGAAGTATTGCGAAGATAACTACCGAGGACAGCTATCCCACTTACGCGGACTTAAAACGGAACAACGGTGCGAGGCCATATTGATGGATCCCGCCACCCGTCGAAATCTAGAACTCGACAGAAATCTCCACAGCCATTCGTCGGCACCCACATTGGCCGAGCTACTCGACACGACCGGCACGGCAATGGGAGGACGACTACTGCGTCGCTGGTTAAACGCCCCAAGTCGAAACCATCATGAACTCGAGCACCGTCATCACGCAGTTGCCACACTCAGCACCAGCCCGAATCTCGATGCGCTGCGCGAGGAACTACAGGAAATCTGCGACGTAGAACGCATCGTCACGCGCGTGGCTTTGAAATCTGCGCGACCGCGCGACTTAACTCAATTGCGCCAATCTATTTCTGCCATACCCCGTCTTCGAGATTACTTCGGTGCGATTGACAGTCCGCGCATTGAGCAATTGCTAACCGAGTGCCATGACCATTTCGAACTCCTGAGTCTGCTCCAATCGGCGATAGTCGACGCGCCGCCCACTTTAATTCGTGATGGCGGGGTAATTGCTGCAGGTTTTAGTAGAGAGCTCGACGAGCTTCGAGGCTTGAGCGAAGACGCCGATCAATACTTAATTGAATTAGAACAACGCGAGCGAGAGCGCAGCGGATTGTCGTCGCTCAAAGTCGGTTACAACCGGGTACACGGCTACTACATTGAAATTAACCGATCGCAAAGCGAGCGCGTGCCGGACGACTACATGCGTCGGCAAACGCTGAAGTCCAACGAACGATTTTTGACACCCGAGCTAAAAAGTTTCGAAGCACGGATCCTGTCAGCGAAAGAAAAAGCGCTGCGGCTGGAAAAAGCGCTCTATGAAGATCTGCTCGAACAAATTTCTCTGCAAGTCCATCCATTACAGGAAACAGCTGGGGCCTTATCCGAACTAGACGTGCTGGCGAGTTTTGCGGAACGCGCGGAGTCCTTGTCGATGGTCGCACCACAATTCACCGCAGAAACGCAATTAAAGATTGTCCAGGGTCGGCATCCGATCGTTGAACATATGAATCCTGGCGTTTTTGTCGCGAACGATTTAGATCTCGACGATGAAACCCGCATGCTGATAGTCACCGGTCCTAATATGGGCGGCAAATCGACCTATATGCGGCAAACGGCCGTCATTGTGATCATGGCTCATGTTGGCAGTTTTGTTCCGGCTGACAGTGCAATCTTAGGCCCGATCGACGCAATTTTTACGCGTATTGGGGCGGCCGACAATCTTGCCGGCGGGCAAAGTACGTTTATGGTCGAAATGACCGAAACTGCGAACATTTTGCACAACGCAACCGCCGAAAGCTTAGTCTTGATTGACGAAATCGGGCGCGGCACGAGTACCTTCGACGGCGTGGCTTTAGCGTGGGCCGCAGCCGAGTACCTGACCACGATAAACCAGTCGTATTCTTTGTTCGCGACGCATTATTTCGAATTAACCGCCCTGTCCGAGACGTATCCACAATTGCGCAACGTGCGCTTAGATGCAATTGAGAACGGCGACGACATCATATTTATGCACAGCGTGAAACCCGGCCCGGCAAGCCGCAGCTACGGGCTTGCAGTTGCGCGTCTCGCGGGTATCCCTGGCGACGTCATCGAACGGGCTAAACAACGCTTAGCCAGTATCGAGAGTCGCTCAATAGAAGTTCCGCCGGAAAAACCGAACGGGCAACTAACCCTATTCGACCAGCGGGAAAGCCAGATCCGTTTGGTTTTGCAAAGTGTCGACCCTGATCAGTTGTCACCGAAAGAGGCGCTCGACCTCATTTACGAGCTTCGCTCGAAGCTAAATAGCTGATCCAAATTTTGCGACACTTGGGGCGTTGCCTGGAAAGGGGCTAACTTCACGTAAAAATATTCGCACGGCGCGCATGAGTTTATTAATTGTGGGATATCGGTGATTGCCTGTGATGTTGTCGTGAAGCTGTTTCCAAAGTTTCTCGATGTGGTTTACCCAGGGCTGATAGG
>JBLFWZ010000394.1:0-3146 GCA_047611905.1 Gammaproteobacteria bacterium
TGCGGCAAGATTTTTTTGCCATAAGATATTTGTGATCCTGAGGCCACCAAGTTGAAAAATATCGAACCGCGGTCAATCCAACGTAGATTCAACACGGGATTTCGTCGCTGAATGGTGCGGTGCAAAATGTGAATGCATCGGGTGCCGCCGTGTTTTGTCTTGACACGAGCGCGCATTCAACATTACGTTCAACCGGATAGTTTCACCGTCTCACCCAAATCAGGAGTTTTTCATGAGCGCATCTCCACATAACTCAGGCCCGAACATACCCAGCATTGAAGAACTCGGATTCGATCCGCAAGAGCTGCGCCGCAAATACGATTCGGAACGAGAGAAACGTCTACGCCCAGACGCGAATCATCAGTACCAAGATGTGGTTGGGGATTTTGCAAGATTTCACGAAGATCCTTATCTCGAAGAAACTATCGTCCGAGATGCGCTAGACGAGGACCTAGAAGTCGTCATCATCGGCGGCGGCTTTGGTGGCATGCTAATGAGCGCACGTCTGCAAGAAGCGGGAGTGACGAGCTTCAGGATCATTGAAAAAGCCGGAGATTTCGGCGGCACGTGGTACTGGAATCGCTACCCCGGAGCGCAATGTGACATTGAATCCTATGTCTACTTGCCGCTACTCGAAGAAACCGGCTATGTGCCGAAAGAAAAATATTCGTTTGGCCCAGAAATTTTCGAACACGCACAAAGAGTCGGCAAGTTTTTCGATCTCTACCCGCGCGCCAGTTTTCAAACGCAAGTGAGTGACGTTCGCTGGGATGAAGAGAAAAATTACTGGCTCGTAAAAACGGATCGTGGCGATGTATTGCGCGCGAAGTATGTCGTGATGTCTAGCGGTTCACTCAATAGACCGAAGCTTCCCGGCATTCCTGGGGTCGAATCATTTAAGGGGCATACATTCCACACCAGCCGTTGGGATTACGACTACACCGGCGGCGACTCGAGTGGCAACTTACACAAGCTCGGTGACAAGCGAGTTGCCGTCATCGGTACCGGCGCCACTTCCATTCAAAGCGTGCCACATGTCGGCCAGTACGCGAAACACCTGTTCGTATTCCAACGCACGCCGTCGTCGATAGACGAACGACGTAATAGTCCAACCGATCTCGAATGGGCAAAATCACTGAAGCCCGGGTGGCAGGAAGAAAGAAATCATAATTTCTCCTCGATCCTATCCGGAGTTCCTGTCGAAGAAGACTTAGTGAACGATGGCTGGACGGATCTGTTTAAAGCACTGCATAAGTTGCTTGAGGACAGCGGAGAAGTCGATTTCTCACTAGAAGAAATGGGCATGCTCGCGGAAATTAGTGATTTCCAAAAAATGAACAAAACACGCGCCCGGGTCGACGACACGGTCTCCGATCCCAAAATCGCTGAGGCGCTAAAACCATGGTATCGCCCGTGGTGCAAACGACCCACGTTCAACGACGAATTCCTACCGACCTTCAATCGCGACAACGTCACCTTGATCGATACGGATGGAAAAGGTGTCGAACGAATTACTGAGACTGGTGTGGTCTTCGACGGCGTAGAGTACGAAGTCGATTGTCTAGTATTCGCGACCGGATTCGAAATCGGCCGCACAACCTACACCAAGCAATCCGGTCTAGATATCGTCGGGCGCAATAACACGACCTTGGCCGAGGCCTGGTCTAAGGGCATGCGCACATTCCACGGCTTCCACAGCCACGGCTTTCCAAATTGTTTCCACATGGGATTTACGCAAACGGGTTTTGTGCCGAACTTCACCTATATGCTCGATAATCAAGCGCAGCACATCGTTGGAGTTATCACCGAAGCCAATGCCCGACAGTTAAGTTCCGTCGAGGCGAGTGTCGAGGCAGAAGCCGACTGGGTTGCGACGGTTAACGCCCCGGACAACATGACGGATTATTTGAGTAATTGCACACCGGGCTACTACAACGGCGAAGGTGCGACTGACGGCAGTGAGGGATTTCTGCAAGGCCACTACGGTGAAGGTGGTGTGCAGTTCTTCGAACTACTTCGCAAATGGCACGAAAAAGGCGATTTAGCTGGATTAATCCTGACAAAATAACTCTTTAAACCAGGGACAAACGTCGGCCGGAAATTGCCGGCCGACGGGTTCAAAATGGGGCAGTAACAAACTGCACCTGGCCGACGGTGATAGATCGTCTCAGTAAACTGATTATGGCTATTGCGCCAGACACGACTGCATTGCGAATCGTCCAACCGAGCTGATAAATGTTCCTTCGGCTATATTTTCAACCGGTCGCTCCCCGAGCTTCAACCCAATCTAACGATCAGAGTTTCGCGCTACGCAAGCGCAATGCATTTGCTATAACGGACACAGAACTCAAACTCATCGCTGCGGCGGCAAACATCGGTGATAACACGATCCCGAACAGCGGATACAAAAGGCCGGCCGCAACGGGTACGCCAATCCCGTTGTAAATGAATGCGAAAAACAAATTCTGTCGAATATTACGTAGCGTTGCCTTCGATACGGAACGCGCTTTAGCGACACCGCGTAGATCACCGTTGACTAAGGTGATGTGTGCGCTCTCCATCGCGATATCGGTGCCGCTTCCCATTGCAATACCAATGTTCGCTTGGGCGAGTGCCGGTGCGTCATTTATCCCGTCGCCAGCCATCGCAACGATATATCCTTTTTCTTGAAACGATTTTACGAGCGCATATTTTTGTTGCGGCAACAGCTCCGCATGCACTTCGTCGATCCCCAAACGCGCTGCTATCGCGTTTGCTGTGATTGGATTATCACCGGTTGCGATTACGAGTCTTAAACCGGCTCGACGTAATGAGTCTATCGCCCACTCGCTTGACGGTTTTATCGGATCAACTACCGCGAGCATTCCACATAGCACGCCATCGAGCGCCACCCAAATGATGGTAGCTCCGTTTACCCTATGCGAGTCGGCTAGTGCCTGCATCGGACCCAGCTCAATGCCATTCGCGGCCATCAAGCCGGTATTACCAACGACTACTACCAGGCCATTAACATCACCGCGTGCACCTTGGCCCGTGATGGATTCAAATTCGGCCACATCGCACGGCACGATGCCGCGGGCACTGGCCCCATCCAGCACCGCTTGGGCCAGCGGATGTTCACTTAGCTTTTCGATACCCGCGACAAC
>JBLFWZ010000395.1:0-3109 GCA_047611905.1 Gammaproteobacteria bacterium
TATCGAGGTCGTTATGTTTCCCGCCAGCCCGCACGCACCGTTGAGATGTTGTGGCGCGAACGAATCCGCGATCTTCTAAGCCAAGAAATACATCTTTAAATTGCACCATCCCAGCATTTGTAAACAGCAAGGTCGGGTCATTACCCGGAACCAGGGAACTGCTTGGGGTGGGTCTATGCCCTTTCTCTTCGAAGAAGGCGAGATAGCGGCGTCGAATCTCTGAAGTTTTCATAAGGCAATAGCGGCGCTGTTAACCTAGCAGGAAAGAAATGTGGTCGCCGGAGAATCCGCGATACTGGAGAAACCGTGCTTGCTTGGCGCGCTCCTTGTAATCGTTAGCCGCCCCCTTGAACTTTTTTTGCCACGCTGCGCGACTTAGCTCAGGCCAATTGATTGCTAAACGATCCATTGCAGCTCCCGTAACAAATTCTTCAACGCCACGCTGATTTAGTTCGATCTTGATCTTAACGGGGCCGAATCCGGATCCTGCTCGATAACGGATGTATGAATCCGCGAACCGATCGTCGTCCTGGAGACGTTCTTCCGCCAAGCGGGTCAACTCGTCATCGATTAAATGGGTCGGGAACCCTTTGGTAACGAGTTTTCGATGTAATTCTACTCGGCTATGCTCCCGCCGCGACAGGGCGGCGAGAGCGATATTACGTATTTGCCGCGCGGGATCGTCGCTCAGGCTTCAACCTCCGCGGGCTCCTGTTCTTCCTCAACGCTGGCGGTGGCCTCGGCATCCGGTAGCGCAATAGCCCTTACCCCGGCATCAATTTCCGCCGCCATTTTGGGATTTTCTTTCAATAGAATCCGGACGTTTTCTTTGCCTTGTCCGAGGCGTTCGCCGTTATAGCTATACCACGCACCGGTTTTCTCGATTAGACCGTGCAGAACTCCAAGTTCCACCAACTCGCTTTCTAACGAAATTCCCTCGTTGTAGAGAATATCGAAATTCGCTTGTTTAAAGGGTGGCGCCACTTTGTTCTTCACGACTTTAACGCGTGTTTCATTGCCGATAACTTCATCGCCGCGTTTTAACGAACCCGTGCGACGAATATCTAAACGGACGGACGAGTAAAACTTCAAGGCGTTTCCACCGGTCGTGGTTTCCGGGCTACCGAACATCACGCCAATCTTCATGCGGATTTGGTTAATGAAAATGACTAAGGTATTCGCGCGCTTGATATTACCGGTTAACTTGCGCAGTGCCTGCGACATTAATCGTGCTTGTAGACCGACATGGTGATCGCCCATGTCGCCCTCGATTTCTGCCTTTGGTGTTAGCGCCGCCACGGAGTCGATGATCACAATGTCAACGGCGCCGGAGCGCACCAACATATCCGTGATTTCTAAGGCTTGCTCGCCGTGGTCTGGCTGAGATACCAACAAGTCCGCAATATTGACCCCAAGTTTTTCTGCATATTGCGGATCGAGTGCATGCTCTGCATCGACAAAAGCGGCTGTGCCACCTTGCTTTTGGATTTCTGCAACAACATGTAATGCCAGGGTCGTTTTACCCGACGACTCCGGACCGTACACCTCGACAACTCGGCCTTTGGGCAAGCCACCGACACCAAGCGCGATGTCGAGACTTAGCGACCCGGTCGACACGACGTCGATGTTACGGATGGCGCCAGGATCCCCCATTCGCATGATCGAACCTGTACCGAATTGTTTTTCAATTTGTGCAAGCGCAGCTCCTAGCGCTTTTTGGCGGTTTTCGTCCATTGATGCTCCCCCGCAATATTGCCAGCGTTAGTAGAGATCTCCGACCTTATTTTTTTGGCTATTTCGCCACTTAGTCAGAGTATCTTATGAGCCGGAGATTATCGCACAATTGCGTTCGCCATTTAACGCGCAGCGCGAAAAAAACCTAACGACACGGGGGCTGATTAGAAGTGCTGCCCGGTGCGCCAGGGTTAGAACTTAAACCGATCATGTCGCACAGGCCCACCAAGGCCACAGCCACAGTTTGGGCGCGAATATGGTGCCTGTCCCCATCAAATCGGACTAGTTTCGTCACTGGGTCCGATTCGGCTCGACACCAACCGAACCAAACCGTGCCGACGGGTTTTTCGTCGGTTCCGCCGTCCGGTCCAGCGACACCCGTCACAGCGACCGCGATGTCGACTTTCGCAGCCCGAATGGCTCCGGCCGCCATTGCGCCGGCGGTTTGTCCACTGACGGCCCCGTGCGCGACGATAATCTCTTCCGATACGCCGAGAATTTCCATCTTGGCCCTATTCGAATACGTCACGTAGCCGCGTTCGAACCATCCCGAGCTACCTTGGATCGCGGTGGCCGTTTGTGCGATCCAGCCACCTGTACATGACTCAGCAGTGACCATTTGCAAGCCTTGAGCGGATAATCCCTCTCCGAGCCTGCGAGCGAGATCTTCGAGATGGCGTTGGTCGAAAACGTTCTGGGTCATAAAATCACCGTCGTTGGCGGAAAAAATTTTTAAGCTGATTTGCGCATTCTTGTTCTGCGACGCCACCGCGCACTTTGACCCGGTGATTAAATCGCGGCTGATTCAGCACGTCGATCACGCTGCCGGCGGCCCCAGAATTCGGATCGAATGCACCGAAAACCAGTCGTTCGATGCGCGCATGCAACATCGCACCACTGCACATCGCGCAGGGCTCTAAGGTGACATAAAGCGTAGCTCGGTCGAGTCGGTAATTGCGCTGGCGCGCGGATGCGGCGCGCAACGCAACAATTTCTGCGTGTGCACTCGGGTCGTTTGTGGAAATCGGTTGATTAAAGCCTTCACCGATAATCTCGCCATCGCAGACAACTAGTGCCCCAACGGGGACTTCTCCGTGCGCAGCCGCCTCAGTAGCGAGTTCAACCGCGCGACCCAAGAAATATGCATCAACGTCGCGAGTCACGTCAGCGGGTGGCAATTCAGAAATCACCGCGCCCCGCGCTTATTCCCACTCAATCGTCGCTGGCGGCTTTCCAGAAATGTCATAGGTTACCCTTGAAATTCCATCGACCTCATTAATAATGCGTAGTGAAACTTCATCGAGAAATTCATACGGCAAGTGCGCCCAGCGGGCCGTCATAAAATCGATCGTTTCAACCGCTCGTAAGGCAATTA
>JBLFWZ010000396.1:0-3103 GCA_047611905.1 Gammaproteobacteria bacterium
TGCTGTATCGCTCTTTAGAAAACGAGTGGGAGTCGCAATTGCAGCTCGAAGGTGAGACGTTCGCGGACTGCGCAGCGCGCGAAGATTTCCGGGAAGGCGTGAGGGCTTTTTCAGAAAAACGCAAAGCAAAATTCACGGGCAAATAATTAATCACCCGTCACTCACTGGCGTCGATTCCCGCCACTAACGAACGTAGAAATCATTACCGGTAATTAAAGTTTAATCTTCGCTTTAGCTACTGGTAATCCTGCGACTTCCGTTCGAACGCGATAAACGCCGCCAGCGTGCTCGCTGTCTGATCCGTGCGAACCAGACACAATGTAGAGGTCTTTTAAATCCGCGCCGCCAAAGCAGACGCTCGTGCACATCGGATTTGGGATGCTAATGAAGTCTTGTTGCTCGCCATCTTTAGCGTAAACAGCGACACCCGCACCACCGTCGGCTAGCGCGACCCACACGCTGCCATCTTCACTGACTACGAGACCATCTGGTATGCCAAGTTTCGGTTCTACGAAAGGGCGTTTCGGTCCAAGATTGCCGTCCGCAAGGACAGTGTAACAAAACACCGTATTTCGACGCGAGTCGGAGTGATAAAGCGTTTTACCATCCGGCGAGAAACCGAGACCGTTTGTTAGCATCACATCGTCACCGACAATGCGCGCCGCACCATCAAGGTCGATTAAATAGAGACTGCCGGCACGGGGTTCTAAACCGTCGTCGAACACCGGGCTCGAACCGAGTGAACCAGCGTAGATGCGCCCCGCTGTATCAGTCGTGAGGTCGTTAAACCCGACTCGACCGTTGTCGGGGTCGTTATCGAACACCGTTAAGCTCGTCTCGCCATCAAACGCTTTATAGCCGAGATTACGACCGCTCACGATCAGACCGCCGGCTTCGTGTAATGCCATGCCGCCGATACCGCGACGGTGTTCGAACACTGTACCGACCGATCCCGACGGCGCTAGACAAAATACCCCACCGAATATCACGTCACTGAAATAAAGTCCTTGGTCGTCAGCCCACACCGGACCTTCGATCAATCCGTATCCATCGCAAATTAGTTCAGCGTTCATGTGACCATTCCCTCGTAGCGCTTAAGCGCGCTTATCGCTTTAAGCATCATAGAAATGCGGCTGTCAGCTGATGCTGCAACCGTCCAGATCCCCGCTAGAGCGCCACTGGTCTAGGATTTCAAAGAACCGTAATGGGCCCGCGCCATAGGCGAAGGCGAAGAAGCCGTTCGGGTTGCCGGTCTTACCTTCGTTGTTGTAGTAACCCGGCGTGCATTCCACGCGAAATCGCTCTCCCATATTCGCTTTGCTTTCCATCTCTGCGACCCAACCGTTTTCTCCTTCCATTGTCGCCTCAACCGTTTGTGCTCCACGTTGGCGTAACTGATCAAGAATGTAGGTGACGTGTTGGGCTTGTTCGTTCAGGGACTGTGGGACATTGACAGTGATTGCGCTTTGTGTGAAACCTAAGAAAAAGCAATTCGGAAAACCGTTTGTTTGAAGTCCGTGCAACGTGCGTAGTCCGTTTTCCCATTTGGAACTCAAGGTTTGTCCGTCTTTACCAATAATGTCGTAGCCTGCGCGCCGCGTGTACGTCGTGCCGACTTCGAATCCAGTGGCAAAGATTAGGCAATCGACTTCGTACTCTTTGCCATTGATGACAACCCCAGTTTCGGTCACTCTTTCGACCCCGCGTCCTTCGGTATCAACGAGTTCGACATTGGGCCGATTAAAGGTCGGCAGGTACTCGTCGTGAAAGCACGGGCGCTTACAAAATTGACGGTACCAAGGTTTCAGTTTTTCTGCGACGGCTGGATCGTTCACAATGCTTTCGGCGCGATCCCGAACCGTATTCATTTTTTTGTAATCTGCCATTTCAATTAACATGGCTTTCTCGGAACCGGTCAAGCGACGGCCGAGCTTCCTTGAGGCAGTCTTGGCGGCGGTACCCGTTAAATTCCGGAAAATATCCGTCCATCCATCGGCCACTAAGTCTTCTTCCTGATCCCCACCGCTAACCAAAATATTGAAGTTTTCGGTTCTTCGCGTTTGCCAGCCAGGCTCGAGCGAGCTGGCCCATTCGGGATCGGTCTCGCGATTGTTGCGCACGTCGACCGAGGACGGGGTGCGTTGAAAAACATACAGCTGCTCGGCGGATTCACCGAGGTGTGGAATGCACTGCACGGCCGTAGCGCCGGTGCCGATAATGCCAACCTTTTTATCAGCAAGATTGCTGAGATTCCCGGTACTATCACCGCCCGTATAACTGTAATCCCAGCGGCTGGTGTGGAAAGTATGCCCCTTGAAGGAGTTGATTCCAGGAATGCCCGGCAACTTCGGTCGACTTAACGGACCGTTGGCCATCGCGACATAGCGGGCGCGCATGCGATCGCCACGATCTGTTTCGATGATCCACATTTCGTCTTTCTCGTCCCATGTCATCGACGTAACACTGGTTTGAAGCAGTGCATTGTCGTAAAGCCCGTAGTGGCTTGCGATGCTTTTCGAATACTCCAGAATCTCCGGCGCGAACGAATACTTATGTTTTGGGATGTAATTCAACTCTTCCAACAGCGGCAGATAACAATACGATTCTACGTCGCACATGGCTCCAGGATATCGATTCCAATACCATGTGCCGCCGAAATCCCCGCCTTGCTCGATCATGCGGATGTCGCTGTAGCCGGCCTCGCGTAAGCGTCCGCCCATCATCAATCCGCCGAAACCGCCGCCAATAATTGCGATCTCGACATCGTCAAATTTAGCTTCGCGTTCGGTGCGCTCCACGTAAGGGTCGTCGACGTAATTGGAGTAATCACCCGTCACTTCGACGTACTGTTCGTTACCATCTTCGCGTAAGCGTTTGTCACGCTCGGAAAGGTATTTTTCTTTGAGGGCTTTGGGGTCGAATTGAATCTCCCCTAAGGTTTCCATTAGGACTTCGTTTAGTTCACTCATGTTGGACTCCGGTTGCGCGATTTCGGTCTCGCCGAGAATTTAGCATAGCCGCGAATTATACCTGTTCTACGCGCGTTGGGCTGACTACCCAGACTCGACTCGTCGCTGGGTTAGCGCGTCCCTCAAAACACTCT
>JBLFWZ010000397.1:0-3063 GCA_047611905.1 Gammaproteobacteria bacterium
GGAACAACGAACATGCCAGGCGCCAGATCGACGACACCTGCCCCAACGGCTTCGACAATGCCCGCCGGCTCGATCCCCGGCAGATGCGGCAACACAATATTCTTCCCAAAGAAAAAGCTATCGAGCGGCTCACCGCCGTAGACCCCTGCCCGTAATTCAGTGTCCATGCGGTTCACCCCGCACGCCTTAATGCGGACCAATGCGTCACCGGGACCAGGTATCGGGATCGGGATTTCATCAACGGAAAAAACATCGGGTGGCCCGAACTTCGTAATTTGCGCAGCTTTCATAATTGATTGATCCGGTCTGGTGGTGATGCGATTCTCGCACAGCAAACTCGCATCAGGATATTGTGAGGCTAATGGCTCGAGATCCGCGTTCACTAATGTTCGACTAAATTAATGAAAAAGCGATGTCGCGTTGCGAATCGGGCGGTCAAAAACTGACTGCCCGTGATAAACTGGCCCTCGTCCTGGTGACAGCTATACGATGAAACCCGATCGAGACAGGGCATTAATCCTCGAATTCTTACGCACCGGTATCGACACAAATTGATAAGTTTCCGCCTGCCGATGGGATCTTGTTCACCGCGCTATATGCCGCTGATTCGCGATGCTGGCAGATTGCAACGTTATACGACAACCGTCCAGTTATCATGCCGAACGTTTTCCGCCCCTTAGCATGCAAGAATTAACCACGAGTCGGCTTTCCACAAACATAGAGGCGAGCAACATCTTAGGATCAGAGTTGAAAAATGCAGTTTATTGATCTGAAAACACAATACCGCTTATTGAAAGAACCCGTTCAACAACGCATCAACGATGTTCTGGAACATGGCCAGTACATACTCGGCCCGGAAGTTGATGAACTCGAACAACGTCTGGCAAAATTCGTCGGCAGCCGACATTGCATCTCCGTATCGAGCGGAACAGATGCTTTATTAGTCTCGTTAATGGCGCTTGGGATCGGGCGCGACGATGAAGTTATTACAACGCCGTTTACTTTCATGGCATCGGCGGAAGCAATTGCTCTACTGGGCGCGACCCCAGTATTTGTTGATATCGATCCGCGCACTTACAACATTGATCCGACGCTCATCGAAGCAGCGATTACAAAAAAAACGAAAGCCGTCATGCCCGTCAACCTTTTCGGCCAATGTGCAGCGTTCGAAGAGATCAATTCAATAGCTGGCGAGCACGGGATCGCCGTCGTTGAAGATGCGGCGCAGAGTTTCGGAGCAACCTACGAAGGCGCGAATTCGTGCGGATTATCAACGATCGGATGCACGAGCTTCTTTCCATCGAAACCACTTGGATGCTATGGCGATGGAGGCGCGTGCTTTACCAACGATGATTCTCTGGCCGATCTGATTCGCGAAATTCGCGTGCATGGTCAGCGAGCACGATATCACCATCCAATAATCGGCGTGAACGGTCGTCTAGATACGCTCCAGGCCGCGATCCTCCTCGCTAAGCTAGACCTCTTTGCAACGGAAGTTGAGGCACGGGCTCGAATCGGCACGCGTTATAGCGAGAAGATATCCGCTCAATGTCCGACCCTTACAGTGCCGTACATTGACCCGAAGAATACGAGCGTGTACGCGCAGTACACTGTGCGGTCAAGAAATCGTGACGAACTAGTCGAATCTCTTAAACTAAGCGGCATACCTACTGCCGTGCACTATCCGGTCCCCTTGCACTTGCAACCGGCGTTTGCCGGGAGCGCAGCTCCCTCGATGCCCGTCGCCGAATCTAGCGCTCAACAAGTTCTGAGTTTGCCAATGCATCCCTATCTCGACGAGCAAACACAAGATCGCGTTGTGGAAGCACTAGTGGCAGCTTCTCAATCGTTTTAATTTTTGATCCTTTGTGATCGTTCATGACGTCTATCCTCTGGGATCGGCTCCGCAATTGGGGGACCGAAAGGCGCTATATGGCCTAAGATTTCGACATCAGTTCTTCTTCCAATATGAACCTAATTCGGAGGTGAGATGCGCTAGGAGCGAAAAGAAGGAGTCATGCTTGCGAGTTCAAGTTCAAGTTGAATGTGCCTTGCCACGGTGAAAGAAGCGCCGACGATGGTCGAGCTGCTCCATAAATGTGACGCGCATAGGGACTAGATTGCTTACTAGAAGCGGCAAGGCTTACGGACCTGGCGCACGTATTCGGTGAGCGCGTGTCGGGTGCTTACGAACCGCAGTAATGCCCCACTCTTTTCTCACGAAACGCGCTGATCGCCTCAGCATGATCGTCACTCGCTTTAGCGATAGCGATATGCGAACCCACTATTTCTAACGCACTGTCCAAATCTTTGTTGAGACCTTGGTAGACCGTGCGCTTGATCATCGTGACGGAATACGGCGGTAGCGCGGCAATTCTCGCTGCGATTTTATGCGTTTCGCTGAGTAGAAGAGCATCATCGAATACGTGATTAACCAGGCCAATGTTGTGCGCTTGTTCGGCATCGATGAAATCTGAGGTCAACAGCAATTCCAGCGCTTTTGCGCAGCCAATAATACGTGGCAAATAATAAGCTCCGCCACCGCCGGGGAGTAGGCCAATTTTCGCATAGGTCTCGGCAAATCGAGCACTCCGGGACGCTGTGCGGAAATCGCAAGCCAACGCGAGATCCATACCGCCGCCCGTCGCGACACCGTTAACAGCAGCGATGATCGGTTTATTGAACGTTGCAAGACGTTTCGGGAATGCTTGGATGTAGTCGACAATATGTTTCTTCGTCACGTGTGGTCGATTGTCCGCATTCCCACCCATCGCGGAGACGTCCCCACCGGCGCAAAACCCCCGCCCGGCGCCGGTTAAGATCACGACGGCGATGTCGTCGCGGCGCTCGCATTCGTCTACCGCAGCAATAAGACCGGTAAGCATCTCGTCCGCAAAAGCGTTTAACTTCTCGGGTCTGTTCAAAGTAATAGTTGCAACCTTGTCAGATACGTCGAGAATAATTTGATCAGTCATTTCAGCTTGCTCCAATTAATGCGGCCGATCAATTAGGATAATTTCATGCTCGCGCGCCGCATCGTGGCCGCTATCCTAGCCGGAATGA
>JBLFWZ010000398.1:0-3012 GCA_047611905.1 Gammaproteobacteria bacterium
AGCCCCCGGGTCAAACGACCGCCGCAAAGCGTGAGTATCAACCCGTTGACTGTCGACCAGATCTCACAGGGAATGAGTGACGCAGTCAACTTTCCAACCTTGGTCGCAGCCGGATACAAACCCAATGCAAGTTAATTAATCAAGAGTCTGTCCATATGAGGTTGACACCTTCCAAAACCCCCGTAGGTTAAACGAGTTACGCGAACCGTCCCCACGTATTCTTTTCAACCCATCTGCATTGTATTAAAGACTGCAACTTCCAATACCACATCGAACGATTATTCAAAAATTCATTGCACGGTCGAATTCGCGCTGCGATGTTCTGCCTCAGATCATTTTGCTGCAACGGCGGGGTCCCAAGTCCATGTGCAAAAAACAATACGCTTTCATCCTTCTCTTTGTTTTGGCGACTCAAGTTTCTACGCCGTGTTTCGCGGACAGTCTCGCTAATTCCGCAAACGGCGCCGGATTGGTCTCGGTGGGCGCTTTCAGCGTTGCTGGCGGTGCCCTTTCAGTGGCGATCGGGGTCCTCGTTATTTCGGTGATCGTTGTGTCATCGCTCGCGGGCGAACATCCACACTGCCACGAACCATGCGAAACGACTTTACCCATTGCCGATGAAATTGTGACATTGGCGCCGAAAACCTCGGGCCAAGCCCATGAATAGTGTCGCTTGTTTAATCGCAGTTTTTATGATCATCAGCCCTAACTTATATGCCGAAAGCAAACAGGGTGATCCGCCGAGCGCCGAGGCGGTCAATACACGTGCACTATTCTCGAAACGGGTTGACCGCGAACTAGCGCAACGTGGTATCCAGGTCGCCATCGTGGCGCGATTGGGCCAACCGCGATCGATGCTGCCTAAGGCCGAGCGCTATACCCATGTTGGCTTCGCAGTCTACTCAACAATAAAAAACTACGGACGGGCGCGAACTATCGGGTTACGCGTTCTACAACCTTTATCAGCGCCGCGATAAGCCTAACCGTAGCAAACTCGTTACAGACTACCGGCTGGGTTTTTTCGTCAATGCGGAAATCTCAGATATCGCGCAGATCAAAGCAAATGAACGAGAAGATTTTGTCTCAGCGCGACCCGTTGTTGGAGGATTGAAATTGATGCTGGGGAGTATATTCGATGACGGCGTCACGCTTAGCGATCATAGCGGTGCGCTACGGGTAGCGACATTCGGCTCAATCGCTACCTACCTTCGCCGCCATCATGCGCTCGAAGAACAATTTGCGCTGAGTGGTATCAGTAGCAGCGTAGCAATATCGCATAGGACCTGAGACTGCATCTTCGACTCGTTACTGTGACGCCCTACGTCCCATTCACCCAGGGCGCCCAGTAATTCTTGTCGTGCAAATTCCAGGATCAGATTACTTTAGTGATCGCGACGGACCGATAAAACAAGTCGAAATAAACGTCAAGTAAACTGTCCCAAGATTCGATTGATTCCCAACTAGCCGGCCGGCGCAAGCGCTTGGAGCAGCGGCCAGTTCCAATTTTTTGACACTGCGCTATCCGGGCTATACGTTTCGTCAGGGTTGCAAGGATACAGAGCAACGTGGGTAGCGCCCGCTTCATAGTAAGCAGCGAACTTGTCGCGCAAGGTGGCCGCATCGCCCCATGCGCAGATCGCGTCAATCAAGCGATCGCTGCCACCGGTGTTCCAGTCGCTCTCGATAAATCCGAGATCGCTCCAACGATCGTGATAGGCCGGCAGACCGATGTAGCATGCGCACGCCCGGCGCGCTAAATCTCGCGCGGATTGGGGATCCGAATCGAGTACGCAACGAACAGCTGCGTGGAGCTCTTTATCTGGACCAAGAATCTCACGA
Source organism: Gammaproteobacteria bacterium (assembly GCA_047611905.1). Classification (GTDB taxonomy): domain Bacteria; phylum Pseudomonadota; class Gammaproteobacteria; genus UBA11873. Next base: position 1,840 of record JBLFWZ010000398.1, read on the forward strand.
GCAATGCGAATCGTCTCAATGGGCTGCAGAAAGACGAACGCACCGTCGGCATGTTTTCCTGCCACGCCAAGTAATCCTTTGCCGTGACCAGCGACGATCACCGGTGCTGGTGTCTTGGCCAACGGGCTATCTATGCGCGCGGTTTTCATATGCTCCAGATAACTACGCATTTTCTTCACTGGCGGAACCCACGTGTGCCCCCGTGGCTCAACGAAAACAGGATGCGAGACACCTAAGCCGAGTCGAAAACGACCGCCGGATAATTCGGACAAACCATTCGCCGCTTGCGCCGCGTTATCGGCATCCCGGGCGTAAACGTTCGCAATACCGCTCGAAACGCGGATCGTCTCGGTGCTAGCGAGGAGATAACCGGCGGTAGAAAACGGGTCGCGCCCATAAATTTCTGGCAACCACAACTCGTGATAACCGAGTTGCTCGAGACGCTTTGTGGCAGCGACTAGGCCGGTTCCGGTCGTACCTTCGGTCCATTGCAGGAGGCTCAGGTGATTGGCCATAATTCTTATCCTATAGGTTGATGATGCGAGGCGGTCGATTTGTTCTGGCTGCTAATGGTCACCTACGTCGCGCCCACTATGGGGAAACGACGTGGTTAGCGCGAGGACGCATTATAACGATCGGGGGCCCCGATAGTTGTGGCGATCGAGCGCTTGGCGACGACTAAAGAAGCGAATACGGCGACCACGTCGAAAGTACCTACAACGAAGTAGCAAATCAGAATCGGGCATTTTTTGACCGAAATTTCCTCGTTGCTGCCCCAGACGTTAATAAATTTTTACCTAGAGTTAACTCCGTTTAACGTCGAGTGTGAGATATCTCACGTAACATTTTCCATTTGCATCGTATGGTCACCCAGTAGGCGCTTGGCGGCGGCACTTTCTATCCGCCAACGGGTCAAGAATATGGAAGTAAACGCGAATGAATAAATTCACCGAAACAGTGATCGCTGTAAAAATAGCGACGCTACTATTACTGAGCGTTATGCTCACAGGAGGATGCGCCTCGCTCAACAATTCCGGCGATCATACTAGGGGCTGTTGATCTTTCACATCGGTAGCCACATGACGACAAAGGCCAGTGCGAGCATGCTGGCGTAATTCCTTTCCAATTTGTCGTATCGTGTGGCTATCGCACGGAAATGCTTAATTCGAGCAA